>NZ_BAAGXY010000042.1:0-62849 GCF_054779595.1 Angustibacter peucedani | reverse complement strand
TCGGGCCAGCGCAGGCCCGCCACGTCGTCGAGCCCGGCGGTCAGGTCGAGCCCGCCGCCGAGCGGGTCGAGGTCGACCAGCAGCACCTGCTGGTCGGTGCGAGCCGCGCCCAGCGCCATCGCCACGGCGAGCAGCGAGGCCCCCGCACCGCCGCACCCGCCGACCACCCCCAGCACGCGGGCGCCGCCGACCCGCTCGACCGTGCTCGCCAGCCGGTGCACGAGCCAGTCGTGCGCGCCGGGCAGCACGGCGACGCCCTCGGCGCCGAGCGCCGCCGCCTGGCGCCACGGCCCCGCGCCCTCGACGTCGTCGAGCCCGACCACGACGACCGGCCGACCACGACGGGCCAGGTGGTGGGGCCGCTGCGCCGCCCGCGGCGCGAGGTCGACCCCGACCAGCAGCGGGCCGCCCGACCGCGTCACGTCGGCGGGGTCGGTGCGCACCACGACCTCGACGCCGGCCGCGGCCGCGACGCGGGCCACGGCGTCGGCCAGCCGAGGGTCGGCCGTGAGCAGCTCGGCGACCGAGCCGGTCGAGCCGGTCGGGGTGGGCACGTCCACGAGACCTCCTGCAGCGCAACGGGATGCGAGCAGGATGTCCGGCGACGACTCCGCCGGACGAGCGGCCGGCCGAGCCCTGTGGACGGTGGGACGGCGGCGGTCCACCTGTGGACGGCGACGGCCCCCGTCGGGGGGACAACGGGGGCCGTCTTCGCGTCCGGGCTCGGGGGGGATGAGCCGGGACGCTGGCGCGGTCACGAGGACCGCGCCCTCAGTGTGGACCTGCCCCGCACCCCGCGCAATCGGCAAGATCAGGACGCGCCCGGCCGCACCCGTGCCCGAAAAGTCAACCCTTCACTTGGCTGTGGAGCAGGAGTAGACAGGACCTCGAGCCGCCGTTCACCCGGCGACCCAGCACGGCCCTCCCGGTACCCACGTGCGGGCAGTCCACTGATGGACCGGTCGTGGCGGGCTTGACCCACTGCGACGACGCACAGCACGCCTGGTAGCCGGTGACCGTGCACACGACGGCGCCTCGCCCACGGCGGGGCGCCGTCACCTGTCCGCCGTCACCTGCCGGCCGTCACCTGCCCGCCGTCACCTGCCCGAGACCGGCGAACCCCTCCCCAACCGGCGCCGCCGGGGTGACACTGACCTCGTGGGCTACGAGGTCCTGGACACCGACGGGGCGGACGTCGACGTGCCCCGGACCCCGTTCCCGACCCGCGAGGTCGTCGCGATCGACGACCTCGTCGTCCCCCGGGCGGCGCCCAGCACCGACCGCCGCACCGACGGCCGCACCGACCGCCGGTCCCCCGCGCCTTCGTCGAGCCGGTCGTGGCCGACGTCCTGGCGCGTGCCGTCGTCCTGGCTGCCGTCGTCCTCGCTGCCGTCCTGGCTGCCCCGCGACCCCCGGGCGCACGTCGCCGTCGTCGCGGCAGTCGCGCTGGTGCTCGGGATCGTCGGCGGCGGGCTGTGGACCCGCCACCTGCAGACCCAGCAGCGCGCCTCGGCCCGGCTCGGCGAGCTGTCGGCCATGGCGATGGTCACCAGCGTCGACGCGGTGGGCGGAGACCGCCCCTACGCCGACATCACGGTGCGCGTGGTGAACGCCGGGCCGCTGCCGCTGACGGTCGTGACCTCGCCGCAGAACGCGCAGCCGAGCCTGAGCCAGCCCGTGGTGCACGACCTCGGCGGGGCCATGCGGGTGCCGGCCGACGACTCGCTCAGCGTCAGCGTGCGGCTGCTCGTCGACTGCACCGGTCGAGTGCGCGAGCCGCGCCGGGTCTGGGTCCCCGTGCGCACCGCCGACGGGCAGGTGCACGCGCTGACGGCGTCGCAGGACGCGCTGAGCGAGTCCCTGCACTTCGGCCAGGCTCCGTGCTCCGACCCGCCGGGGGAGACCCTCGTGGCCCAGATCAGCGGCTCGATCTCGGCACCGGAGCTGCGGCTGCGCAACGACGGCAACCGCGAGCTCGAGGTGCGCCTGGACGTCGCGCACTCCCCCTTCGTCGCCCAGACCACGAACTTCTCGGTGCTGCGGCTCACGCCGTCGCTGCCGCAGGTCGTGCCGCCGCACTCGTCGGTGTACCTGAAGGTGCTGCTGACGCCGTGGTCGTGCCCGCGCGGGCTCGAGGCCGTGCAGTCCTCCCAGCTCACGCCCTACGTCGTGCTGCGCGTGGGGTCGCCGGGGGCCGACGTCCTGGCCCAAGAGGTCGTCGGGGTCGACCTGAGCACGCTGTGGGGTGCGGCCCTGGCGCGCGACTGCTCCTGAACGCGTGCCCCGGACGGCGCGCCAGGTCAGAATGGCGCCCATGGGGTACGAGGTCCTGGACGCCGACGGCGGGGCGAGCGCTGCCGGCAGCAGCCCGTTCCCACCCCCCGACGTCGTGGCGCTCGACGAGCTGCCGCCCCCGCCGTCCGAGCCGGGACGGCCCGCCCGGCCGCCGCGCGCACCGCGCGGGTCCCGCCGCGGACGACGTCCGGTGGACTGGCAGCGCCCCACCCCCGAGCAGGTGCGCGGGCTGGGGCAGCGGCTGCGCCACGCCTCGAAGCTCACGTGGGTGCTGGTCGCGGCCTCGGCGCTGGTCGGCGTGGGCGCCGGCTCGTGGTGGACCGACCGGCACGGCGACCAGGTGCGCGCCGCCCAGCTGCGGGCTGCGGTGCAGGCCTACGTCACGGCCACCGAGGTCAACCCGCTCGTCACCGGCCGCGGCACCGTCGCCGACTACACGGTGCAGGTCGTCAACCTGGGCCAGCTGCCCCTGACCATCGCCGTCTCGCCGGACGACGCGCGCGCCACCCCGACCGATCCCGTCGTGACGATGCTGACCGGCGAGCCCGCGGTGGCGGCCGGCCAGGAGGGCAAGGCCAAGCTGCGCGTGCCGCTCGACTGCACGTCGGACCAGCCGGTGCCGCTGCGGCTCACGCTCACCAGCGCCGACGGCACCGACCACCAGGTCTCGGTGCGCGACGGCAACACCCTCGGCCAAGGCATCACGCCGCGCGACCTGTGCTCGTTCACCCAGGGCCAGCAGGTGCTTGACGTGCAGCTCAGCGGCACGCTCGACAAGCCTGAGCTCGACTTCCGCAACAACGGCGAGCAGCCGCTCGTCGTGACCCTCGACTCCGGCTCGCCGCTGACGCAGACCTCGAGCGAGCTGATCTCGCTGTCGACCGTGCCCCAGCTGCCGGTGATCGTGCGCCCGCACGACACGACCAGCGTGCAGCTGCGCATCGTGGTCTCCAGCTGCCGCAACGACATCAGCGACATGTCGACCCTCGGCGGCTACGGCTACCTCGGTTTCCAGGGCGAGGTCCAGGGCCACACCGGTGCGAGCAACGGCGAGGGCGAGACCAACGCCGGCGTCGACGCCAGCCCGCTCGTCGGGGCCGCCATGGCGCGCGCCTGCCAGCGCCCCCGCGGCTGACCGCTACCGGCTCAGCCGCCCGGCCAGCACGGCGTCCGCGACCGCGACGCCCTCGGCCGCACCCCGCTCGACGACGCCGGCGCAGTACCGCAACCAGCCCCCGACGCCCTCCGGCGTGCCGGTGACGTAGCCCTGCAGGGCTGCGACGTACGCCGGCAGACCCGTTGCCGCACAAGCGACCTCGGGGGCAGCGACGCCGGTCGGGTCGAGGCCGCGACCCACGACGACGGACCGGAACACCGCTCGCGCCACCACGCCGCTGCCCACCACGAAGGGCCGCACGGCCATCAGCTCGCCGTGCACGAGCGACGCCACGACCAGCGCGGGCACGTCACCGGGCGACTGCAGCAGCCGCACCACCCCGTCGAGCCGCTCGGCCAGCTCGCGCCCCTGCGGTGCCGCACCCGGTCCGGGCAGGTCGCGGGGTGCCTCGCCGGCGGCGCGCGGCCGACCGAGCTCGTCGTCGTCCACCAGCCCGGCGACTGCGGCGGTGTGCAGCCGGGCCAGCGCCTGCCGCGGCGCCTGCCGGACGACGTCCCCGAGCTGGCCCGCCTCGACGACCGCCCGCACGGCGCCGGCCACGACGCGGCCGACCGCGTCGTCGGGAGCCGGACGCGCCTCGCGCAGGACGTCGAGCACCAGGTCGAGCAGCAGCTCGACGCGCTAGAGCTCGGCCGTGGCGCGCGCGGCGCGGGCGGTGGTCTCGGCGCGGGCCTCGTCGGTGCGTCGGCGCAGGGCCTGGTGCCAGCGCAGCTGCGTGCACGCCTCGCGGGCCGCGTCGACCGCCTCGGCCACGCCGGGCAGGTCGACCAGCTGCTGCAGCACGCGGGTGTCGTCCACGACCGGCGACCCTACGCGGCGGCCGAGCACTAGTGTCACGACGGTGCACCCGCTGGCCGCCGTGACCGCCGACCCCGGTGGCACCAACCTGGTGCCGGTCGTCGTGGTGGCGGTCGTCGCGGCGCTGGTGGTCGGCCTGACCCTGCGGGTCGTGCGCCGGCGGCGGGACTTCGGTTCGACGGCCGACCGGGCCACCTTCGAGACCCTGCACACGACGTCGCTCGCCGCCCCCAGCCTGCGCGAGGGGCTTACCGGGGCCGGGGCCGAGCGGTCGGCGCGGCACCTGCGCACCCTGCTCGGGACGCCCGCGGTGGCGGTCGCCGACGCGGAGGGACGCTGCCTGGCCTGGGAGGGCGGCGGGGCGCGGCACGCCGCCGACGTCGCCGACCACGCGCGGCAGGTGCTGCTCGACGGCCAGGCCGCCGTGGTCTCGGGCGACCCGGTCGCCTCCGGGGCCGAGGCCCGCTGCGACGACCCCGACTGCCCGGTGCGCACCGCGGTCGTCGCGCCGATCGTCAGCGCCGACACGGTCGTGGGCGCCCTGCTGGCCTACGGCGGCCAGCCCTCGGCCGGCCTGGTGCGGGCCACGGCCGAGGTGGCGCGCTTCGTCTCGTCACAGGTCGAGCTGGCCGAGGTCGACCGGTCGCGCACCCGGGCGATGGAGGCCGAGCTGCGCGCGCTGCGGGCCCAGATCAGCCCGCACTTCGTCTACAACTCGCTGGCCGCCATCGCGTCGTTCGTCCGCACCGACCCCGAGCGGGCGCGCGACCTCCTGCTCGAGTTCGCCGACTTCACGCGGTACGCGTTCCGGCGCGGCGGCGAGTTCACGACGCTGGCCGACGAGCTGTCGAACGTCGAGCGCTACCTGCGGCTCGAGAAGGCGCGGTTCGGCGAGCGGCTGCAGATCTCGCTGCTCGTCGCGCCGGAGGTGCTGCCGGTGGCCGTGCCGTTCCTCGTGGTGCAACCGTTGGTGGAGAACGCCGTCCAGCACGGGCTGGCCGGGCAGACCGGCGTCGGGCACATCTCGATCACGGCGCAGGACGCGGGGGCCGAGGCGCTGCTCGCGGTCGAGGACGACGGCGCCGGCTCCGACCCCGAGGTGGTGCGCGCCGTGCTCTCGGGCGAGTCGTCCGCCGACTCGGTCGGCCTCGGCAACGTCGACGCCCGGCTGCGGCAGGTGTTCGGCGACGCGCACGGACTGGTCGTCGAGACCGCACCCGGTGCGGGCACGCGCGTCAGCCTGCGCATCCCGAAGTACGTGCCGGGCGTGACCGCGCGATGAGCGCCGACCGCGCGGACGTCGCCGAGGAGCTCGCGCTCGACGCGCTGCGCTGGGTGCTCGGCCAGGCGCAGGACGACGGCACCGCGCTGCGCTGGACGACGCACCCCGAGGACGACGAGATCGACCCGACGCTCTACAGCGGCGCCGCCGGCACCGCGCTCGCGCTGCTGGAAGCGTTCTCGCACACCGGGTCCGACCACTTCGCCGACGCCGCGGTGCGAGCCGCTCGCGGCGTCGCGGCCGACCTCTCCCTGCTGCCCGCCTGCTCGCTCTACTTCGGGACGACGGGTGCCGCGGTCGCGCTGCACGCCGTGGCAGCCGCGACCGGCGACGAGACCAGCGCGGCGGCCGTGCGACCCGTGCTGGACGACGTCCGGCGGCGCTTCGACGGCGAGCGGTGGGCCGACCAGTTCGAGCTGCTCGGCGGCAACGCCGGCATCGCGCTCGGCGCGCTGGCGTGCGACGACCTCGACCTCGCCGTCCTGGCGGTGGAGCCGTACTCCCGCACCACGGAGCCGACGTCCGGCGGCGTGCAGTGGGAGGTGCGGCAGGGCACGGTCGCGCGCTTCCACCACGTCTCGCACGGCACGCTCGGCATCGCGCTGGCGCTCGCGCTCGTGGGCCGTGCGGCCGGCCGCGCCGACCTGGTCGGGCTGGGGCTGCTCGGGGCGGCTGGCGTCGTGTCGCGCGACGAGTCGGGCGGCCGCGGCTTCCTCGTGCCGCACTCCGACCCGCAGCACCGGCCCGAGCTGGTCGAGCGCTTCAGCTACGGGTGGTGCCACGGTCCGGCCGGCGACGCGCAGGCCTTTCGCGCCCTGCACGACGTGACCGGCGACGCCGCGTGGGCGGGACTCGCCGACCGCTGCTGGGTCACGGTGGCCGAGTCCGTCGTGCCGCAACGGGTTCGACCCGGCTTCTGGGACAACAACGGACGGTGCTGCGGGACGGCGGGAGTGCTCGCCCTGGCCTCCGACCGGCTGGCCGAGGGAGCTCCGGACGACGGGTTCGCCGCCACGCTGGTCGACGACCTGGCGCTGCGGGCCACCCGTGACGCCGAGGGCACCCGCTGGTCGAACCACGAGCACCGCGCGACGCCGTCCGACCTGCCGCCGCGCACCGGCTGGGCGATGGGCGCAGCCGGCATCGCGCGCGAGCTGCTCCGGTACGCCCGCGTGTCGCGCGGCGGTGACCCGGCGTACGCCGTGGCCTGGCCCGACCACCTGCCTCCCCGGGCTCCCGCGCCGCGGACCTCAGCCGCGACCTGACATCTCGCGCAGCGTCGCCAGCACGTCGTCCCAGTGCGCGAGCAGCGTGGCCAGGTGCGTGGTCCGCGGCCGGACGACGAGCCGCGCCCCCGGCACGTGCTCGGCTAACCAGCGGCCGTTGCGCACGGAGGCGTTGTCGTCCTCCTCGCCGTACCAGAGCACCGTGGGGCAGCGGACGTCCTGCGGGCGGACGTCCCACTCGCGGAAGGCGAGCGCGGCATCGCAAAGGTAGCCGTCGGTCGGCACCAGCGCCTCGCGCGCAGACGCCGCCACCTCGGCGGCCGGCAGGTGCGCGAGCAGGGCGGCGTCCGCGGCCGGCAGCCCGGACAGCCATCGCTCGGCCAGCGCGTCGTCGTCCGGGTCGGCCGGGTCGACCCGGCGCACGAACGCCTCGAACTCCGGGCGCACCAGCTCGACCGCCTCGCCCACCGGCACCGCGGCCAGGCGGGCGAAGAACGCCCGCTGCTCGTCGTCCAGGTCGTCGCGGTGCACCGGCGGGGCCAAGCGCGGCACCACGGCGGGCGCGGCGACGACCCCGGCGGCCGTGACCCGCTCGGGGTGCCGGGCCGCACAGGCCAGCGCGTACTGCCCGCCGACCGACATGCCGAGCACCGCGAAGTGCCGGTGCCCCAACCGGTCCAGGGCCGCGGCGACGTCGTCCGCCACCGAACCGTGCGACGTCGGGGCACGGTCGGACCGCCCGTACCCGGGCCGGTTCAGCGCCACCAGCCGCACGCCCACCCGCTGCGCCGTGCCCTGCCCGGTCATCGCGACGTGGCGGGTGTCGGGGCAGCCGTGGAGGACGACGACCACCGGCCCCTCCGGCGCGCCGCCCGACCACCACTGCACGCCCCGGCCGTCCGGCAGGTGCAGGACGTCGTCGGCCATGGACGCAGTCTGCCCTCCCGGGCCATGATCGGGGCACCGACGACCGTCCGGAGGAGACCGCAGATGACGACCCGTCTGAACCCCTACATCAACTTCCTCGACAACACCCGCGAGGCCATGGGCTTCTACCAGTCGGTGCTGGGCGGCGAGCTCGCCGTCAGCACCTTCGGGGAGGGCGGCATGAGCCAGGAGGAGTCCGACAAGGACCTCGTCATGCACTCGCAGATCGACACCGACGACGGCCTGACGCTGATGGCCTCCGACACCCCCGCTCACATGCGGCAGGGCGACGCGACGCCGGAGCACGGGCAGATCTCGCTCAGCGGCGACGACACCGACCGGCTCACCGCGCTGTGGCAGGGGCTGTCCGACGGCGCGACGATCACGGTGCCGCTCGAGAAGGCACCCTGGGGCGACAGCTTCGGGATGCTCACGGACAAGTACGGCGTCCCGTGGATGGTCAACATCGCCGGCTCGGGCCAGCAGGAGTAGGCCGTGCGCGCCGTCCGGGCACCGCACGTCTTCGACGGCGAGCGGTTCCTGGACGGCGGTGCCACCGTCGTCGTCGACGAGGGCCGGGTGGTCGGGGTCGAGCCGTTCGGCGCCGAGCTGCCGGACGACGTCCCGACCGACGTGCACACCGGCACGCTGCTGCCCGGGCTCGTCGACGCGCACGCGCACCTGGTGTGCGACAGCGGACCCATGGCGCTCGACCGCGTCGCCGGCTACGACAGCACGACGCTGCGCGAGGTCGTGCACGCCGGCCTCGCGGCCCAGCTGCGCGCCGGCGTGACGACCGTGCGCGACCTCGGCGACCGCGACTTCGCCGTCGTCGAGCACCGCGACCGCCAGCGCGCGTCGGCGGGGCCGCCGGACGAGCCGCGCGTCGTCGCCTCGGGTCCTCCGATCACGGTCGTGGACGGCCACTGCCACTACCTGGGCGGGGCGGTCAGCGGTGAGGATGCAGTCCTGCGCGCGGTCGACGAACGGGCCGAGCGCGGGGTCGACGTCGTCAAGGTGATGGCCTCCGGTGGCGTGAACACGCCGGGCACCGACGTCCTGCTGACGCAGTTCACGCTCGCCGAGCTGCGGCTGCTGGTCGACCGAGCCCACTCCCACGGGCTGCCGGTCACCGCGCACGCGCACGGGACCCCAGCCGTCGAGCAGGCCGTGGCGGCGGGCGTCGACGGCGTGGAGCACTGCACGTGCGCGACGGAGGCCGGCTTCGGCCAGGCGTCCGACGAGCTGCTCGACGAGCTCGCGGCCGCGGACGTCGCGGTGTGCCCGACGCTCGGCGCCGACCTCGGCGACGACCCCCGCGTGCCGCCGCCCCTGCAGGCCGTGCTCGACCGGCTCGGCCTGACGATGGAGCAGATGACGGCCGGCCGCCTGGCCTTCGTCGCCCGGCTGCACCGCGCCGGCGTGCGCCTGGTGTCGGGCGTCGACTCGGGCATCCAGCCGCCCAAGCGGCACGGCGCGCTGCCGTTCGCGGTGGTCGACCTCGTCACCTCCGGCCTGCCGGTCGCGCAGGCGCTGGCGACCGCGACCTCCGGCGCCGCCCGGGTCCTGGGGCTGGACGCCGAGCAGGGCCGGCTCGCTCCGGGCCAGCGGGCCGACCTGCTCGTGGTCGACGGCGACCTGGCGCACGACGTCGCGGCGCTGCACCGGCCCGTGGGGGTCTACCTCGCCGGGCGACCCCTCCCTCGCTGACGAGGTAACCCGGTTGCCCGGGCGGCGGCGCCCGTGATGCCCTGCTGGGGTGGACCCGCTGACCCCGGACGAGCTCAAGGCGTCGTTCGTCAACACCTCGAAGAGCCAGCGCAAGGCCCTGCCGCTGCCGGCCGATCTCGCGAGCACGCCGTGGCACCAGCTCGACTACCTCGGCTGGCGCGACCCGCGCTCGCCGGGACGCGCGTACCTCGTCGCGCCGCACCGCGGGGACGTCGTCGGTCTGGCCCTGCGCGCACCCGGCAGCGCCGGAGGGCGCAAGCGCTCGTCCATCTGCGCGCTCTGCTGGGCGGTGCGGACGTCGTCCGAGGTCGACCTGCTCGTCGCCCCGCGCGCCGGGGCGGCGGGCCGCGCGGGGAACACGGTCGGCACGTACGTGTGCGCCGACCTGGCCTGCTCGGCCAACGTCCGCGGCCTGCGCAAGCTCGAGCTGCCGCAGGGCGAGACCTTGCCGGTGCCGCAGCGGGTCGAGCGGCTGCAGCAGCGGCTCGAGGCGTTCGTCGACCGCGCCGTCGCGGCGTGAGCGTCGAGCTCGTCGTCCCGACCGTCGCGCTGCACGCGGCGTGGCTGCGCTCGCGGGATGACTGGGGTCGGGGCGTCGAGCAGGCCGGGTCGGGGCTGCACCTGGACGACGACGTCGACTCCGCGGACGGGTTCGCGCAGTTCGTCGCGCGGCTGGCTCGCACGGCTGACAGGTCGGTGGCGCCTGGCTCCGGTCGCGTGCACGCGGATCACTGGTGGCTGGTCGAGGACGGCGAGGTCCTGGGCGCGATCACGTTGCGGCACAGCCTAAACGACTTCCTGCTGCGGGCCGGCGGCCACGTCGGGTACGGCATCCGGCCGTCGTCCCGGCGGCGCGGGCTGGCGCGCTGGGCGCTCGGCGAGGTGCTGGTGCGGGCCCGCGCAATCGGGCTCGAGCGGGTGCTGGTCACGTGCGACGACGACAACGTCGGGTCGCGGCGCGTGATCGAGGGGAACGGTGGCGTGCTGGAGGACGTGCGCGACACCGAGCTCGGCCGCACCCGCCGTTACTGGGTCGACCTCGCCTGACCGGGCTGTCCACAGATCCGTTGCCGTGCAACAGCGCTGTCGGTGGCTGTCACTACGGTTGTCACATGTCGATCACGCCGCTGGACGAGGAGACGCCCCTCGGGGCCGACCTCGCACAGGCGCTGCACGCCCTGCGGTCCGCGGCCGACCGGCCCACCTGGCCTCTCGCCGAGGCCGACGTGCGGGCCGGCGTCCAGCAGCTGGCCTTGGTGGGGCGCCTCGCCGAGGCGCAGGTCGTCCGGCTCGCGGCCGAGGCGCAGCAGCGCGGGCTGCCCGGCCAGGGCGGTCACCGCCGCCTCGCCGGATGGATCGGCGAGGTGCTGCCGACGTCCACCGGTGGCGAGGCGCGCCGCCTGTCACGACGTGCCGAGGCCCTCTACGCCGCGCCCGTCGCGGCCGAGCTCGGCCCGACCCGCGACGCCGCGCTGGCGGGCCAGGTGTCCGGCAGCCAGGCCGATGCGATCAGCGCCGCGCTGGCGCGGCTGGTGCCGCCGTCGGTCCCCGCCGGCGCGGTGCCGGCGCAGGCGGTGGCGCAGGCCCAGGACCTCTTGCTGGGGCGCGCGGACCTCGACGACGCGGACGGGCTGGCCGTCGTAGGCCAGCGCCTCGTCGCGGTGCTCGACCCGGACGCGGACGACCGGCTGATGAAGGACGAGGCCGCCCGCGAGCACGCACGCGGTCTGACCCTGGCCACCCTGCGCTCGGGACTGGTGCACGTCGAGGGCACGCTCACCCCGGACTGCGGCGCCGCCGTCCGGGCCGCGGTCGACGCGTGGTCGGCCCCGCAGCCGTCGTTCGACGGGAGCGCGGACCTGCGCACGGCCGCCCAGCGACGCCACGACGGGCTGCACCGGCTCGCCCAGGAGGCCCTGGCGCGGCCTGGGCTGCTGCCGTCCAGCCATGGCTCCCCGTACCGCGTCGTCACCGTCGTGGGCGTGGAGGCACTGGCGGCTGCCCTCTCGGGCCAGCCGGCGCAGGGCGTCCTGCCCGCGACCCTTCCGGACGGCACTCCGCTCAGCAGCGCCGCGCTCGCGCAGATCGCCTGCGGGGCCGACCTCGTCCCCGTGCTCGTCGACGGGCACGGCAACCCCCTGGACGTCGGCGACACCCAATACTCGTTCACCGCCAAGCAGCGCACCGCCATCGCACTGCGCGACCGGCACTGCACCTACCCCGGCTGCGGCGCACCCCCGGCGTGGTGTGACGTGCGTGCACCACCGCACGCCGTTCAGCCAGGGCGGCCGCACGTCGGTCGAGAACGGCACGATGCTCTGCGGGCGGCACCACCGGCACGTCCACGCCACCGGCATGGTCAGCTCGCTGGTCCGCGGCCAGGTGGTCTGGACGACGAAGTACCCACGACCGCCGGGGGCACCTGCGCGCACCCGCGCCACGGTCGCGGTCGAGCGGCTGGCGCGGCGCTGGGGCGTGCGGCAGCGCGAGTAGACCGGCAGACTCGCGGCGTGGACCTCGAGGCGTTCGACCAGCTGGCGCAGAGCCTGGACGGCATCCGGCGCGGGACGTCGGGCGGCGCCGCGCGCTGGTCGTACCGCGGTCGGCTCGTGGCGCGCGCGCTCGACGCCACGCACGTCGTCGTCCGGGTGCCGTTCGACGTGCGCGATTCACTGGTGCACGAGGACGCGGAGGCGTTCGACGTCCCCACGCGGTTCGCGAAGCACCAGAAGGTGGTCGTCGACCTCGACCGCGCGACCGACGCCGCCGTCGAGCGGGCGGTCGTGGCCGCGTGGGACCTGCAGCAGCGCGAGTAGCAGCCCGTCAGGAATCGAGAAGCACCGGCGGTCCCGGCCCGCCTAGCCTCGTCGTCGAGGGGCCGGCACCGCGTCGGCGCCACCGACTCGAGAAGGGGCCAGCGCCATGCCCACGAAGAAGGCCACGACCACCTCCGACGGTTTCAGCGCCGAGGAGCGCGCTGCGATGAAGGAGCGCGCGGCCGAGCTGCGCGCCGAGGGCAAGAAGGGCGCCAAGAAGGCCGACGGGCTGCAGCAGCTGCTCGACGCCATCGAGGGATTCGACCCCGAGGACCGGGCGCTCGCCGAGCGGGTGCACGTCACGGTGACCGCGACGGCGCCCGACCTCGCGCCCAAGACCTGGTACGGCATGCCCGCCTACGCGGACGAGGACGGCAAGGTCGTGCTGTTCTTCCAGAACGCCGGCAAGTTCAAGTACCGCTACTGCACCCTCGGGTTCCAGGACCCGGCGAACCTCGACGACGGCGACATGTGGCCGGTCGCGTACGCGCTGCAGGGGTGGAGCCCGAAGGTCGAGAAGCAGGTCGTGGCGCTCGTGGAGCAGGCGATCTCCTAGCGCCGCAACGACTCCGCTACCGCGACGGGTGCAGCCAGAACTCGTTGCCGTCAGGGTCGGCGAGCACGGTCCACGGCACGTCGTCACCGGCGCCGTCGACCCGCGTCGCACCCAGCGCCAGCAACCGCTCGACCTCGTCGTCCACCGACCCGGCACCCGACGGGACGACGAGGTCGAGGTGGGTGCGGTTGCGCCCCTCGCGGTGGGCGAGCGGCGTCCCGCCCCAGCTGATCTTCGTGCCGCCGGTCGAGGCCTGCACCGCGGTCTCCTCGTCCTGGTCCCAGACGAGCGGCCAGTCCAGGGCGCGCGACCAGAAGGTGCCGCACGCGTGCGTGCCGTCGGACGACAGGCACCCGATGAAGCCGCACCCGGCCAGGAAGTTGTTGCCCGCCTCGATCACGCAGAACTCGTTGCCCTCGGGGTCGGCCAGCACCACGTGGTCCTCGTCAGGCTTCTGGCCGACGTCGAGGTGCCGGGCCCCCAGCGACAGCGCGCGCTCCACGGTCTCGCGCTGCTCGTCGTCCGTGCGGCTGGCGATGTCGAAGTGCGTCTGGTTCGGCCAGCGCTTCGGCTCGTCGGTCGGCAGGAAGCGCAGCTGGAACACGGCGTCCGCGTCGGGCAGCAGCGTGGTGGCGTCAGCCGGCTGCCACCGCAGGACGCCGGACCAGAAGCGGGCCAACGCCTCGGGGTCGTTCGCGTCGAAGGTCAGGGCGAGCAGCTGCGACGTCATCCCGGCACGCTAGGCCGAGCCCTGCTCCCGACGCCACGGGATTAGCCGCCGAGCGAGAAGGCCTGCGCCAGCAGCTCGAACGACTGCTTGCGCTCCTCGTGGTCGTGCACGTTGGTCGTCACGACCAGCTCGTCGGCCCCCGCGTGCCGGGCTCGCGCCAGCAGCCCTTCGCGGACGGCGTCCGGCGTGCCCACCGTGACGAAGCGACGCGTCGAGGCCGCGATCTCCTCCTCCGTCGCCGTCCAGGTGTGCGCGGCGGCCTCCTCGGGGCTCGGCAGCGGACCCGGACGGTTGCTGCGCAGCATCGCGATCGACAGGTCGTTGGCGCGCTGCAGCTCGGCCGCGCGCGCCTCGGTGTCGGCGACGATCGCCGACACCGCCAGCACCACCCGTGGCTCGGACGGCGCACCCGGCCGGTCGCTGACCCGGAACCCCTCGCGGTAGCCGTCCGTCGCCTCGGCCGGGTCGACGCTGCCGAAGTGCCCGGCGAACGCGAAGCCCGTGCCGAACGCGGCCGCCGCCTGACCGCCGTACAGGCTCGAGCCGAGGATCCACACCGGCGGCAGCGGGACGTCGTCCGGCATCGCGCGGATCGCGGCGAACGGGTGCGACGCGTCGAACCCCTCGACGTACGCGCGCAGCTCGGCGTACTGCTGCGGGAAGTCGTCCGCCGTGAGCGCCTCCCGGCTGCGGCGCAGCGCGAAGGCCGTGAGCTGGTCGGTGCCCGGCGCGCGGCCGATCCCGAGGTCGATCCGGCCGGGGTGCAGCCCCTCGAGCACCCGGAACGTCTCGGCCACCACCAGCGGCGAGTGGTTCGGCAGCATCACCCCGCCCGACCCCACCCGGATCGTCGACGTCCGCGCGGCCACGGTCGCCATGAGCACCGCGGGGCTCGAGCTGGTGACGCTCGGCAGCGAGTGGTGCTCGGCCAACCAGTACCGCGAGTACCCCAGGCGCTCGGCGTGCTGGGCGAGGTCGACGGTGCGGTGCAGCGCCTGCGAGGGCCGGCTGCCCGACGGCACGGGCGACAGGTCGAGCACGGACAACGGCAGCGAGGTGGGCGCATCGTTCACCCTCGTGGCAGCGCCCGATGCCCTGCGGTGATTCCCGCCGACGCCGTAGGCTCCCGCGCATGGCCGAGCCGACCGCGCTCCCCGCGCTCTCCGTGCTCGTCGTGGACGACGAGGAGCCCGCGCTCGCCGAGCTGGCCTACCTGCTGGCCCAGGACGAGCGCGTCGGCGAGGTGCGCACGGCCGGCGGCGGCCCGCAAGCCCTCAGGGTGCTCGAGGACGACGCGGTCGACGTCGTGTTCTGCGACATCGCGATGCCCGGTCTGGACGGTCTCGACCTCGCCCGCGTGCTGGCCCGCTTCTCCCGCCGCCCCCAGGTCGTCTTCGTCACCGCCTACGACCAGCACGCCGTCGACGCCTTCGACCTGCAGGCCACCGACTACGTCATGAAGCCGGTGCGCGCCGAACGGCTGGCCGAGGCCGTGCGCCGGGTCGTGGAGACGCGAGAGGGCGGGTCGGCCGACCCGGCACCGGACGACGAGACCATCGCCGTCGAGCTCGGCGGCGTCACGCGTTTCGTGCAGCGCTCGCAGGTGCGGTACGTCGAGGCGCAGGGCGACTACGCCCGGCTGCACACCGCGACCGACAGCCATCTGGTGCGGATCTCCCTCGCCACCCTCGAAGAGCGGTGGGGCGCAGCGGGTTTCGTCCGCATCCACCGCAGCACGCTCGTCGCTCTCCCGCACGTCGACGAGGTGCGCTCGGACGGCGGCCGGTTCAGCGTGCGGCTCGGCGACGACGAGCTCGTGGTGAGCCGGCGCCACACGCGCGAGCTGCGCGACCGGCTGATCCGCTCGGCCCGCCCGGGCCGGCCGTGACCCAGCGCACCGGTCCGCCCGCCGAACGGCCCCGGCGGGTGCGCGTCACCAGCCCGCTCATGGGAGCCACCCGGCGCAGCCCCGTGCGGCGCCCGGCGACGCGCGAGATCGACGAGCAGACCGGCATCGGCGAGGTCTACATGCGCTCGCTGCTGCGCAGCCAGCTGCGGCTCGCGCTGAGCGTCCTCGCCGCCACCGGGGTGCTGCTCGGCGGGCTGCCGCTGCTGTTCGCGGCCGTGCCGGCGGTGGCCGACGCCCACGTGCTCGGGATCCCGCTGCCGTGGCTGTTGCTCGCCGTCTTGGCCTACCCGTTGCTGTGGCTCGCGTGCCGGTACTACGTGCGGCAGGCCGAGCGGAACGAGGCCGAGTTCGCCGACGTCCTCGAGCGGCACTGAGGCGGCCGTGGACGACCCGCACGTGGCATCGGTCGTGGCCGTCGTCCTGGTGACGGTCTCGACCGTCGTGGTCGGCGCGTTCGGCCTGCGCCTGTCGCGCACCACGAGCGACTTCTACGTGGCCAGCCGCGCCGTCTCACCCCGCTGGAACGCCAGCGCCATCGGCGGCGAGTACCTCTCTGCCGCAAGCTTTCTCGGGGTCGCCGGGCTGGTGATGGCGTCCGGCACCGACATGCTCTGGTTCCCCGTCGGCTACACCGCGGGCTACCTCGTGCTGCTGGTGCTCGTGGCCGCACCGCTGCGGCGCTCGGGCGCCTACACGCTGCCCGACTTCGCCGAGGGCCGGCTCGAGTCGTCGCAGGTGCGCCTCGCCGCGTCGTTGCTGGTCGTCGGCATCGGCTGGCTCTACCTGGTGCCGCAGCTGCAGGGCGCGGGGATCGCGCTGCGCGCCGTCACCGGCGCGCCGCCGTGGATGGGCAGCGCGCTCGTGGCGCTCGTCGTCGTCCTCAACGTCGTCGCGGGCGGCATGCGCTCGATCACGTTCGTGCAGGCGTTCCAGTACTGGCTCAAGCTCACCGCCATCGCGTTGCCCATGTTCTTCGTGCTGCTGGTCTGGCAGCACCACGACGCCCCTTCGCCCGCCGCACCCGGACCGCCGGTCGCCCGCGACACCGTGACCACCACCGTGCAGCGCGACCTCGTCATCACCTCGGACGTCGAGACCCGGGTCGACGTGCGAGGCGCCGTCGACGGGCGGGCCACCGACGGCACGGTCGTCGTCCCGGCCGGCGGCCAGGTCCGGCTGGACCGCGGTGCAGTCGTCACCGTGCACGAGGGCAGCGTCGTGCCGCACGCGACGTCCACGCCCGAGGTGGACGGCGAGAGCTGGGCCCGGCCGCTCAGCGCGTCGGCCAGCCGCGAGCACCCGCTCTACAGCACCTACTCGGTGATCCTGGCGCTGTTCTTCGGCACCATGGGCCTGCCGCACGTGCTGGTGCGCTTCTACACCAACCCCGACGGTCGCGCGGCCCGGCGCACGACGCTGGCCGTCGTGGCGCTGCTCGGGGCCTTCTACCTGTTCCCGCCCCTGTACGGCGCGCTCGGCCGCGTGTATGCCAACGACCTGCTGCTCACCGCCCGCACCGACACCGTGGTGCTGCTGCTGCCCAGCCGGGCGCTCCCGGGGCTGGGCGGCGACCTGCTCAGCGCGCTCACCACGGCGGGTGCCTTCGCCGCGTTCCTGTCGACGTCGTCCGGGCTGGTGATGTCGGTGTCCGGCGTGCTGCACCAGGACCTGCTGGCCCGGCGCCGGCGCCGCGACCGCGGGCCCGACTCGCTGCGCGGCTTCCGCCTCTCGACCGTCGTGGCGGTGCTCGTGCCGTTCGGCCTGTCGCTCTTCGCCGGGTCGCTCAGCCTGGCTGACACGGTGGGGCTGGCCTTCGCCGTCGCGGCCTCGACGTTCTGCCCCCTGCTGGTGCTCGGCATCTGGTGGCGGCGGCTCACCCGCGCCGGCACGCTCGCCGGGCTCGCAGCGGGCGGGGTGCTCGCGAGCGCCGCGGTGCTCGTGACGATGGTCGGCGGCACCCGGGCCGGGTGGGCGGGGGCGCTGCTCGCGCAGCCGGCGGCCTGGACGGTGCCGATCGCGTTCGCGGTCATGGTCGGCGTCTCGCTCGCCACCCCCCGGACGACGCCCCCGCACGTCGCGCGGACGATGGTGCGGCTGCACGCGCCGGAGGACGTGGACGTCGACCGCTCGGCGCGCTAGACCGACCGCTCGGCGCGACCGCGCCCACCGCCGACCCCAGCGCGAGGCCCACCTGGCGACGTCCGGCCCGGCGGTGCTTCCTGCGCACCACCTCGCGGCACCACAGTGACGGCCGTCACACCGGGCGACGCTGCCCCCGCGGCGTCCGGACCGAGCGATCGACCGCTGCGGAGGACCGCGTGAGCACCACAGACCCCCGGGGACCTGGAGCGTCCGGCGAGACCGGCTACATCCACGTCCAGGACTCCCCCGAGTTCGCCCAGCTGCGGCGCCGGTTCCGCAGCTTCGTCTTCCCGATGACCGGGCTGTTCCTCGTCTGGTACTTCCTCTACGTGCTGCTCTCGACGTACGCGTCGGACTTCATGTCCCACAAGCTGTTCGGCAACATCACCACCGGCCTGGTCTTCGGCCTGCTGCAGTTCGTCTCGACGTTCGTCATCACGATGGCGTACGCGCGCTGGGCCGACCGCAGCTTCGACCCCGCCGCGGCCGAGCTGGCCGAGCGCGTCCTGTCCCACCCCAACCACCGCGAGGGAGGGCACTGATGGCCGCCTCGACCCTGCTCGCCGCCGACACCGTCGGCAGCCCCGGCGCCAACATCGCGATCTTCGCGGCGTTCGTCGTCGTGACGCTCGGCATCGTCTTCCGCGCCTCGCGCAACAACCGCACGGCCGCTGACTACTACGCGGGCGGGCGCTCGTTCACCGGCCCGCAGAACGGCATCGCGATCTCGGGCGACTACCTGTCGGCCGCGAGCTTCCTCGGCATCGCGGGCGCCATCGCCGTCAACGGCTACGACGGGTTCCTGTACTCGATCGGCTTCCTGGTGGCCTGGCTCGTGGCGCTGCTGCTCGTCGCCGAGCTGCTGCGCAACACCGGCCGGTTCACGCTCGCCGACGTGCTGTCGTTCCGGCTCAAGCAGAAGCCGGTGCGGACGGCGGCCGCGATCACCACCTTGGTCGTCAGCTTCTTCTACCTGCTGGCGCAGATGGCCGGCGCCGGCGGTCTGGTCGCCCTGCTGCTGGGCATCAGCGGCAAGGCCGGGCAGAGCGTCGTCATCGCCGTCGTCGGCGTGATCATGGTGCTGTACGTGCTGATCGGCGGCATGAAGGGCACCACCTGGGTGCAGATCGTCAAGGCGATCCTGCTCGTCATCGGCGCCGGCGTCATGACCGTCTGGGTGCTGGGCAAGTACGGGTTCAACCTGTCCGACCTGCTCGGCCAGGCCGTGCAGAACAGCGCCAAGGGCGACAAGATCCTCGGCCCGGGCCTGCAGTACGGCAAGACCGACACGTCCAAGCTCGACTTCGTCTCGCTGTCGCTGGCCCTGGTGCTCGGCACCGCCGGCCTGCCGCACGTGCTGATGCGCTTCTACACGGTGCCGTCGTCGCGCGAGGCCCGGCGCAGCGTCGTGTGGGCCATCTGGATCATCGGCATCTTCTACCTGTTCACCCTGGTGCTCGGGTACGGCGCCGCGGCGCTGGTGGGGCCGAAGACCATCGCGGCCGCACCGGGCAAGGTGAACTCGGCCGCACCGCTGCTGGCCTTCGAGCTCGGCGGCACGGTGCTGCTCGGCATCATCTCGGCGGTCGCCTTCGCGACGATCCTGGCGGTGGTGGCCGGCCTGACGATCACGGCGAGCGCGTCCTTCGCGCACGACATCTACGCCAACGTCATGAAGGACGGCAACGTGTCGGCCGACGCCGAGGTCAGGGTCGCGCGCCGCGCGGCCCTGGTGATCGGCGCGGTCGCCATCGTCGGCGGCATCTTCGCCAACGGGCAGAACGTCGCGTTCCTCGTGGCGCTCGCGTTCGCGGTGGCGGCGAGCTCGAACCTGCCGACGATCCTGTACTCGCTGTTCTGGAAGCGGTTCAACACCCGCGGGGCGCTGTGGAGCATGTACGGCGGCCTGATCATCTGCGTGACCCTGATCATCTTCTCGCCGGTCGTCTCCGGGAAGGCGGCCGACCCCGCCACCGGCAAGAGCCTGTCGATGATCACGGACCCGTCGGTGGACTTCCACTGGTTCCCGCTCGACAACCCCGGCCTGGTCTCGATCCCGCTGGCCTTCCTGCTCGGCTGGCTGGGCACCGTGACCAGCAAGGAGTCCTCGAGCCGCGAGAAGTACGCCGAGATGGAGGTGCGCTCCCTCACCGGCGCCGGTGCCGAGAAGGCGGTCGTGCACTAGCCGACCCCTGCCCGGCCCGCGTGACCGCCCAGGGCCGCTCCCGACGTCCGGGAGCGGCCCTGAGGCGTTCCTGAGGGGACGCTGTGGACCGCTGCCGCCGCCCGCCGATCGACCGCCTCGCAGGGGTTATGCCGCGCTGGTGCCAGTCCTATAGTCCGGCTATCCACTAGCGATTCCCTGGAGGAACCCCCATGACCCGACGTCTGCGGACGGCGGCGATCGCCGGCGCGATCGCCCTCGGCCTGGTGGGCGGAGGGGCCGCGGTCGCCGCGACCCAGTCCCCCGCCATCTCGACGTTCACCCCGCGCTCCGAGCACCAGATCACCAACATCGACGTGCTCCGCCAGCAGATCCGCAACTACTACGGCGACCCGCTCGGGACGGGCACGTTCGACGCGCGCAGCAACTACGCCAAGGAGGCGGGCTACGTCGCGCTGCAGGGGACGCGGTGGCTGTCGTACGGCAAGCACGGCCAGGGCGACCGCAAGGGCTCGCACGGCCAGAAGGCGATCCTCATGGACGTCGACGACACCACGCTCGCGACGTACAACTACGAGATCTTCAGCAACTGGGCGTACAACCCGGCCACCAACGCCGACTACGTGCTCGGCCAGAAGTTCCCGGCCGTGCCGGGCATGGTGCAGATGGCGAGCTACGCCAAGGCGCACGGCTACGCGATCTTCTACCTGACCGGCCGCCCGACCAGCCAGGAGGCCGCCACCCTCGGCAACCTGACCTCGGACGGCGTCGGCGTCGACGCGGGCTACCCCGCCCCGACGACGCTGTCGGACGGCGAGGACGGCCTGTTCACCAAGCCGGACGTCGCGGCCTACCCGGACTACCTGCAGGCGGCCTGCGCGGGCGACCCGGGCGGCAAGTGCACGACGATCCACTACAAGTCCGCGACGCGGGCGCACATCGAGTCCCTCGGGTACGACATCGTGGCGAACTTCGGCGACCAGTACAGCGACCTCAAGGGCGGCTACGCCGACCGCACGTTCAAGCTGCCGAACCCGAGCTACTTCCTGCCCTGACCTGATCGGCTCCTGATGAGGCCGCCCAGCGGTCCCGGCTGCGAACGGGACCGCTGGGCGAGCAGGCCCGACCGCTCGACCGCGCTCGCCGCGGGCTGGGCTGTCGGACGTCGAGGGGCGTGGCTAGGGTCGGACGCGGACGACGACGACCACGCCGCGGAGGACACCCCATGTCGAGCGACACCCCCACCACGAGCCTGGAGAACCTCAGCCGCGAGGAGCGCCGCTTCCCGCCGAGCGAGGAGTTCTCGGCCCAGGCGGTCGCCCAGGCCGACCTCTACGAGCGGGCCGGCGCCGACCGCGAGGCGTTCTGGGCCGAGCAGGCCCGCGAGCTCGTCACCTGGAGCAAGGACTTCGACCAGACGCTCGACTGGTCGGGCGCACCGTTCGCGAGGTGGTTCGTCGGCGGCGAGCTGAACGTCGCCTACAACTGCACCGACCGCCACGTCGAGGCCGGCCACGGCGACCGCGTCGCGCTGCACTTCGAGGGCGAGCCGGGCGACACGCGCACCTTCACCTACGCCGAGCTCACCGAGGCCGTGAAGCGCGCGGCCAACGCGCTCACCGACCTCGGCGTCGGCAAGGGCGACCGGGTCGCGATCTACCTGCCGATGATCCCCGAGGCCGCCATCGCGATGCTCGCCTGCGCGCGCATCGGCGCCCCGCACAGCGTGGTGTTCGGCGGGTTCAGCGCCGACGCCCTGCACAGCCGCATCGAGGACGCCGAGGCCGCGCTCGTCATCACCTCCGACGGCGGGTACCGGCGCGGCAAGCCGGCCGCCCTCAAGCCCGCGGTCGACGCCGCGCTCGCCAAGGGCGCGCCGTCCGTGAAGCACGTGCTCGTCGTCCGGCGCACCGGTCAGGACGTCGAGTGGACCGACGAGCGCGACGTGTGGTGGCACGACGTCGTCGGCTCCGCGAGCGCCGAGCACGAGGCGCAGCCGATGGACGCCGAGCACCCGCTCTTCATCCTCTACACGTCCGGCACGACCGGGAAGCCGAAGGGCATCCTGCACACCAGCGGCGGGTACCTGACGCAGACCGCGTACACGCACCGCAACGTCTTCGACCTGCACCCCGAGACCGACGTGTACTGGTGCACGGCCGACGTCGGCTGGGTCACCGGCCACAGCTACATCGTCTACGGCCCGCTCGCGAACGGTGCGACGCAGGTGATGTACGAGGGCACGCCCGACACCCCGCACCAGGGCCGTTGGTGGGAGCTGGTCGCGAAGTACGGCGTGACGATCCTCTACACCGCGCCCACCGCGATCCGCACGTTCATGAAGTGGGGCGAGCAGATCCCGGCCGAGCACGACCTGTCGTCGCTGCGGGTGCTGGGCAGCGTGGGCGAGCCGATCAATCCCGAGGCGTGGGTCTGGTACCGCCGGGTGATCGGCGGCGACCGCACGCCGGTGGTCGACACCTGGTGGCAGACCGAGACCGGCGCCATCATGATCAGCCCGCTGCCCGGCGTCACGACGGCCAAGCCCGGGTCGGCCCAGGTGCCGCTGCCGGGCATCTCGGCCGACGTCCTGGACGACGAGGCGCACTCGGTGCCGGACGGCGGGGGCGGCTACCTGGTGCTCACCGAGCCGTGGCCTTCGATGCTGCGCGGCATCTGGGGCGACGACGAGCGCTACAAGGAGACGTACTGGTCGCGCTTCGAGGGCATGTACTTCGCCGGCGACGGCGCGAAGAAGGACGACGACGGCGACATCTGGCTGCTCGGCCGGGTCGACGACGTGATGAACGTGTCGGGCCACCGGCTCTCGACCACCGAGATCGAGTCGGCGCTGGTGTCGCACCCGAAGGTCGCCGAGGCCGCGGTGGTCGGGGCGTCCGACGACACGACGGGCCAGGCGGTGTGCGCGTTCGTGATCCTGCGCGGCGGCGCCGAGGAGGGCGACGACATCGTCAAGGAGCTGCGCGACCACGTGGCGCAGCAGATCGGGCCGATCGCCAAGCCGCGCCAGATCATGGTCGTTGCCGAGCTGCCGAAGACGCGCTCGGGCAAGATCATGCGC
The DNA here is from genome assembly GCF_054779595.1 of Angustibacter peucedani. Taxonomy (NCBI): domain Bacteria; kingdom Bacillati; phylum Actinomycetota; class Actinomycetes; order Kineosporiales; family Kineosporiaceae; genus Angustibacter; species Angustibacter peucedani. The sequence continues at coordinate 40,014 of NZ_BAAGXY010000042.1, read as the reverse complement.
CGCCTGCTGCGCGACGTCGCCGAGAACCGCGAGGTCGGCGACGTGACGACACTGGCCGACAACACCGTCATGGACCTCATCAAGTCCGGCATGAAGACCTCCACCGAGGACTGACCCGCCGCTCCTCACCGCACCTTGGTCGATACGTGCTGTCCCGCAGGGGGTTTCGAGCGCATCTTGGTTGAGAAGTGCTGCGCGTCATGACGTACAACGTGCGGGTCGACACCGGCTCGACCCGCACGTCGGACGTCGACCGCTGGGGCTCGCGCGCGCCGCTGCTGGTGTCGCTGCTGCGGTCGGCGCCGATGCCGCACGTGCTGGCGGTGCAGGAGGCGCTGTCGCACCAGCTCGACGTGGTGCGCTCGGCGCTCGGGCCGGGCTTCGCGGTGGTGGGCGAAGGGCGCGACGCGGACGGCGGGGGCGAGCACACGGTGCTGCTCGTCGACACGTCCGTGGTGACGGTCGTCGAGCACGGGCAGTGGTGGGTGTCGGCGACGCCGTCGGTGCCGGGATCGATCGCCGACGGGACGACGTACCCGCGGGTGGTCACCTGGGCGCGGCTGGCGCCCGTCGGCGACGGGCCGGAGGTGGTCGCCGTGGCCGTGCACCTGGACCACGAGTCCGAGGACGCCCGGCTGCTGGGGGCCGACCAGGTCGCCGCGCTGGCGGCGTCGTCCGACGTCCCGGTGCTGGTGATGGGGGACCTCAACGCGCCGGCCGGATCGGCGGTGTGGCAGCGGTTGGCGGCGGCCGGGCTGCGCGACGCGGTCGAGGAGGCGGCGGTGCGGACCAGCCCGGACGTCGGCACGTTCCCGGACTACGGCGAGCCCGTCGTCGGGGGCGACCGGATCGACGCGGTGCTGGTCTCGGCCGGGCTTGACGTCCTCGAGGCCGGCGCCGACCGGTGGTCCGCGCCCGACGGCCGCCGTCCCAGCGACCACCTCCCCGTCCGCGCCCTCCTCGCCTAGCGGGGGCGGTGGCCTCGGGGGATCATCGCGACGCCGAGCAGGACGAGCGCGGCCAGGCCGACGAACCACAGCTGGACGTCGCGCCGCACGTACCAGGGGTCGTCCTTCGCCGGCACGACCTGCGCCCCCGACACCACCTGCTGCGCGACCACGAACGCGTTGCGGCCGTTGCCGTCCGCGTCGGTCAGTCGGGTGATCGGGCGCAGCGTCCCGTCCGGCATGACCTCCGAGAGCGTGCGCGCCTTGGCGACGTCGACGAGCTGCGGCACCTTCTGCCGCCCGTCGTCCACCACCAGCACGTGCCCTCCGATCGCCGACACCACCCGCAACGAGGGACTCGGCTTTGGAGCGGCCGTCTGCCCCGCGTTGGTGCCCAGCGTCCCCCGCACGACGATCTGACCACTCGCACCGAGGTAGGTGACGAAAGAGCCGCTGGCGTCAAGTTGGCTCGCAGACCAGGTGCCCGCCGGCAGGCTGAACTGGACCTCCGGGCTCTTGCCGCGACTCAACGGGTTCGGCACGTATCCCGGTAGCACCGTCTGGGCAGACAGACTGCCCTGCGTCGCCGACAGGACGACAACCCCTCCGGGCTGGGCGTCGAGCACGACGCCCTGCTCAGCGTCGAGGCCGTCGATCGCCACCTCTCGCGTGGACGAGCCGTCGACCGACAGCACACGCACCCCGGTGAGGTCGGCGTTCGGGACGACGAAGCGGCCGTCGTCCGCGGCAGCGATGGCGAGGACCTTGCTGCCGTCGACGCCGTCCGGCACGGTCTGCACGTACGAGGTCGCCCGGCCCGTGGCGAGGTCGAGCACCAGGTTGTACGCCGTTCTCGCCCCGCGGTAGGCCACCGCGACCGTCCTCCCGTCGGGGCTGAGCGACACCGCGGCCAGCACCACCGAGCTGATCGAGCCGTCGGTGGGCAGCGGCGGCAACCCGCGCAGCGACTCCCCCAGCACCGGCAGCCGCAGCACCCGCCCGGTGTCGCCGTCCATGCCGTACGCGCCCTCCTGGCCAGCCATCGTGCCGACGAACGCCATCGACAAACGTTGCGCCCGCACCGTCCCGTCGGCGTCGACGAGCGCCGGCGGCGCGGTGTGCAGCACGGGCAGCCGGTCGGGGACGACGCCCGGCCCGGTGCGCCCGGACGGTGACGCCGGCTGCGCGAGCCCCGACAGCCGCGACTGCGCCACCGCGATCGCCGCCACCGGCACGGCAACCAGAAGGCAGGCCGCCACCGCCGCCACGACACGCACGCGCCGCAGCCGACGCCGTCGCAGCACCGCCCGGACGTCGTCGACGTGCACGCGTCGTCCGCCGACGGCGTCGGACGCCACCTGGTCGAGCAGCTCGTGGGCGTTCATGGGGTCTCCCGCTGCAGGTCGGGCGCGAAGGTGTCGGCGAGCTCGGGCGCGAGCACCCGCAGCCGCGAGATGGCGTGCCGGGTCTGCGACTTGACGGTCGAGACCGAGCAGCCGAGCACCGAGGCGGTCGCCGTCTCGGTGAGGTCCTCGTAGAAGCGCAGCACGAGCACGGCGCGCTGCCGCGCCGTCAACCGGCCGAGCGCGTCGGCGAGGGTGACGCGCCCCTCGGCGGCCAGCAGGTCGTCGTCCGCCACCGCCTGCTCGGGCAGCAGGTCGGTGCCGATCTCGACGACGCGGCGTCGCCGCAGCGTGTCGACGTGCGTGCTGCGGATGACGGTGCGCACGTAGGGCTCGGGCTCGCCGTGCGACGTGATGCGGTCCCAGCGCGGGAGCACCTTGGCGAGCGCGTCCTGGACGAGGTCCTGCGCGGCGTCCGCGTCGGCGGTCAGCAGCCACGCCAGGCGCAGCAGCGCCGGGCCGCGCTCGGCCACGAACCGCTCGAAGCCCACCGCCTCGTGCACGCCCACCCCCTCGCTTCCCGACGTCTCACTTCCTACACGTCAGGACGACGTCGCGCGGGTGGATGCCGCAGCGCACCTTCTCAAGAACATGGCCCCATCCGCGAGGAATGGGGCCATGTTCTTGAGAAGGTGCGGTCAGGGGCGGGGCGTGTACCCCGGGGTCGACCCGTTGTGCTCGCCCGAACCCGAGCCCACCGTGGCCGACGCCTTGTCCTTGAGCTGCGCGGCGGCGGTGGTGAGCTTGTCCTGGACGACGGGAGCCTGCTCGCGCACGACGTCCTGCGCGTGCGAGACCTGCTCCTGCACCTTGGGGTTGCTCCACACGGCCTTGGCCTGGCGCACGGCCTGCTCGCGGTTCTTCTTCGAGCCCAGCAGGTAGCCGATGCCGACACCCGCCAGGAGCGTGAGCTTGCCCTTCATGGCGGCTCCTTCCGATGGGGGTTTCCTGCACCCCAGCCAACCAGCCGTCGTCCGCCCCCGCATCCCGACGTCAGCGGGTGGCGGTGACGCGGCGCAGGCCGGGGCGGGACTCGTGGGCCTCGCGGCGGGCGGTGTCGCTGGCGGCGTCGTCCGGCAGGTCCTGCGACCGCCGCTCGGCCGTGACCCGCTCGGTGTACGCCTCGACCTCGGCGCGCACCGTGTCGTCCGACCAGCCGAGGACGTCGGCCACCAGCTCGGCGGCCTCCTGCGCCGCGTCGACCCCGCGGTGCTTGGTCTCGATCGACATCCGCGTGCGGCGAGCCAGCAGGTCGTCGAGGTGCAGCGCGGCCTCGTGCGTCGCGGCGTAGCGCAGCTCGGCCCGCAGGTACTCCTGCGCCGACGGCACCGGGTCGAGCAGCGAGCGGTCGTCGTCCGCGAGCGAGAGCACCTCGCCGAGCAGCGAGCCGTACCGTCCCAGCAGGTGCTCGATCCGCCACGGCGCCAGGCCGGTCTCGCGCCCCAGCTCGGGGGCCAGGTTGACCATCGCCGCGTAGCCCTCGGCCCCGACGAGCGGCACGTGCTCGGTGACCGAGGGCCGGATCGGGCCGAGGTCGACCGCCGCCGCGTCGATGGCGTCGGCCGCCATCACCCGGTACGTCGTGTACTTGCCGCCCGCGATCGACACCAGTCCAGGCTGCGGCCGCGCCACCGCGTGCTCGCGCGACAGCTGGCTGGAGTCCTCGTCCTCGCCGGCCAGCAGCGGTCGCAGCCCGGCGTACACGCCCACCACGTCGTCGCGCGTCAGCGGCACGGCGAGCACCTCGTTGACCGTGCCGAGGATGAACTCGAGGTCGCGCGACGTCGCCGCCGGGTGCGCCAGGTCGAAGTGCCAGTCGGTGTCGGTGGTGCCGACGATCCAGTGCTGGCCCCACGGGATCACGAACAGCACGCTGCGCTCGGTGCGCAGGATCAGCCCGACCTCGCCGGCGATCCGGTCGCGCGGCACGACGACGTGCACGCCCTTGCTCGCCCGCACCCGGAAGCGCCCTCGCCCGCCGGACATCTGCTGCAGGTCGTCCGTCCACACACCGGTCGCGTTGACGACCACCTTGGCCCGGACCCGTTGTGTCGCACCGGTCTCGACGTCCCGGACGACGGCACCGACCACCCGGTCGGCCTCGCGCACCATCTCGACCACCTCGGTCGACGACCGCACGTGGGCCCCGTAGTGGAACGCCGTGCGCGCGACGGTCAGGGTGTGGCGGGCGTCGTCCGCCTGGGCGTCGTAGTACTGCACCGCCCCGACGAGCGCGTCGCGCCGCAGCCCGGGGAACCGCCGCAGCGCCCCGCTGCGCGACAGGTGCTTCTGCCCCGGCACCGACCGGCCGCGACCCATGGTGTCGTACAGCGTGAGCCCGGCCGCGACGTACGGGCGCTCCCATCCCCTGTGCGACAACGGGTACAGGAACGGCACCGGCCGCACCAGGTGCGGTGCGATGCGGGTGAGCATCAGCTCGCGCTCGCGCAGCGCCTCGGCCACGAGCCGGAAGTTCAGCTGCTCGAGGTAGCGCAGCCCGCCGTGGAAGAGCTTGCTCGACCGCGACGACGTCCCGCTCGCGAAGTCGCGGGCCTCGACCAAGCCGGTGCGCAGGCCGCGGGTGGCGGCGTCCAGGGCCGTGCCCGCACCCGTGACCCCACCACCGATCACGAGGACGTCGAGCTCGCGCTCGCCGAGCGCCGTCCAGGTGTCGGCTCGCTCGCGAGGTCCCAGGCGCATGGTCGTGGTCGCGAGGGCGGGGGACATGCCTCGATTATGGTCTGCCCATGCACGTCGCGGCGATCGACCAGGGCACCACCAGCACCCGCTGCCTCGTCGTCGACCACGACGGGCGGGTCGTGGCGGGCCACCAGCTCGAGCACCGACAGCTGTTCCCCCGCGCCGGCTGGGTCGAGCACGACGCCGCCGAGATCTGGACCAACACCCGCGAGGTGTGCGCCGGCGCCCTGGCCAAGGCCGACCTGAAGCCGGCCGACATCGCCGCCGTCGGCATCACCAACCAGCGCGAGACGACCGTGCTCTGGGACCGCACGACCGGCGAGCCCGTGGCTCCCGCGGTCGTCTGGCAGGACACCCGCACCGACGGCCTGTGCCGCCGCCTGGGCGACCTCGGTAACGGCGCCGACCGCTACCGCGCCACGGTCGGGCTCCCCCTCGCCACCTACTTCGCCGGGCCCAAGCTGGCCTGGCTGCTCGACCACGTCGACGGCGCGCGCGAGCGGGCCGAGCGGGGCGAGCTGGCCTTCGGGACGATCGACTCGTGGCTGGTGTGGAACATGACCGGCGGCCCGGACGGCGGCGTGCACGTCACCGACGTCACCAACGCCTCGCGCACCATGCTCATGGACCTCGACGCCCTCGCCTGGGACGAGGACATCGCCGCCGACATGCGCATCCCGCTGTCGGTGCTGCCCGAGATCCGCTCGTCGTCCGAGGTGTACGGCACCGTGCGCGAGGGCGGCGTCCTGGCCGGGGTGCCGATCGCGGGCATCCTCGGCGACCAGCACGCGGCGACGTTCGGGCAGGCCTGCTTCGAGCCCGGAACCGCCAAGAACACTTACGGCACCGGCAACTTCGTGCTGCTCAACACCGGCACCGAGCGCGTCACCAGCGAGCACGGGCTGCTCACCACCGTCTGCTACCAGCTCGGCGACCAGCCTCCGGTGTACGCGCTCGAGGGGTCGATCGCCGTCACCGGCTCGCTGGTGCAGTGGTTGCGCGACAACCTCGGCCTGATCTCGTCCGCGGACGAGATCGAGACGCTCGCCCGCACGGTCGACGACAACGGCGGCGCCTACGTCGTCCCCGCGTTCTCCGGCCTGTTCGCCCCGCACTGGCGCTCCGACGCGCGCGGGGCGGTCGTCGGGCTGACCCGCTACGTCAACCGCGGGCACATCGCGCGCGCCGCGCTCGAGGCGGCTGCTTTCCAGTCGTACGAGGTGATCCGGGCGATGGACGCCGACGCCGGGGTCGCGCTGAGCGAGCTCAAGGTGGACGGCGGGATGGTGGCCAACGAGCTGCTGATGCAGTTCCAGGCCGACCTGCTGGGCGTCGACGTCGTGCGCCCGGTGGTGGCCGAGACGACGGCGCTCGGCGCGGCCTACGCGGCCGGCCTCGCGGTCGGCTTCTGGTCGGGCACCGACGAGCTGGCGGCCAACTGGGCCGAGGACCGCCGCTGGTCGCCCTCGATGGACGACGACCGCCGGGCCGAGCTGCTGCGCCGGTGGGGCATGGCCGTCGAGCGCACCCTCGACTGGGCCGAGCCCGAGGACTGAGCCTACCGACCGGCCCCGCGATCGGTAGGCTGGACGACGGAGCGCCGGGAAGTCTGGTCGGCCGTGGTCCCGCCGGGGCCGCGCACCCGCTGGGCCCTGCCCACGACGACGAGGACGGCGCCATCAGCACTCCCTCCACCCTCCGCCGGGTGCTCGCCCGCACCGCGAGCTGGCCCGAGGCGAGCTACGTCGCCCGCGCGCTGCGCACCGAGACCGTCGGCGGCCTGCTGCTGCTCGGGGCGGCCGTCGTCGCCCTCGTCTGGGCCAACTCGCCCTGGCGCGACGGCTACGCCGACCTGCGGCACGTCACGTTCGGTCCGAGCGCCCTGCACCTCGACCTCGACCTCGCGACCTGGGCCGCGGACGGGCTGCTGGCGCTGTTCTTCTTCGTGGCCGGGCTCGAGCTCAAGCGCGAGCTCGTGGTGGGCGACCTCCGCGACCCGCGCAAGGCGGTGCTGCCCGTCGTCGCCGCGCTGAGCGGCGTCGCCGTGCCGGCCCTGCTCTACCTGGCGGTGTCGCACGGGGCCGGCGGCGCGAGCCGCGGCTGGGCCGTCCCCACCGCCACCGACATCGCCTTCGCGCTCGCGGCCCTCGCGGTCATGGGGTCGCACCTGCCCTCGGCGCTGCGCACGTTCCTGCTGACGCTCGCGGTCGTGGACGACCTGGTGGCCATCACGATCATCGCCTTCTTCTACACCGCAGACCTGCGACCCCTGCCGCTGCTGACCGCGCTGGTGCCCCTCGCCGCCTTCGGCCTGCTGGCCCAGCGCCGCCTCGGGCGCTGGTGGCTGCTCGCGCCCCTGGCCGCGGTGACCTGGGCGCTGGTGCACGCGAGCGGCGTGCACGCGACCGTGGCCGGGGTGCTGCTCGCCCTCACGGTGCCGACCCGCCGACGTCCGGACGAGCGGGCCGCGCCCGCGGAGCGCCTCGAGCACGTCCTGCGGCCGGTCTCGGCCGGGTTGGCGGTGCCCGTCTTCGCTCTCATGGCGGCCGGCGTGACGCTCGTCGGGGGCGGTCTGGGTGACGCCGTCCGCGACCGGGCCGCCTGGGCGGTGGTGCTGGCCCTGGTGGTCGGCAAGACGGTCGGCGTGCTCGGCGGCACCTGGCTGACCGCCCGCTTCACCCGCGCCGAGCTGGACGACGACCTGGCCTGGGCCGACGTGCTGGGGGTCTCGGTGCTCGCGGGCATCGGCTTCACGGTCAGCCTGCTGGTCGGCGAGCTGGCGTTCGGCAGCGGCTCGCCGCGCGACGAGCACGTCAAGGCCGCCGTGCTCGCCGGGTCGGCGCTGGCCGCGCTGCTGGCCGCCGTCGTGCTGCGCCGGCGCGAGCGGCACTACCGCCGGATCGCGCAGGAGGAAGCGCGCGACGACGACGGCGACGGGGTGCCCGACTGCTACCAGCCCGAGCACCCGCACCGCTCTGCCCCTACGCTCGAACCATGAGCGAGCCGACCACGAACGAGCCCACCGAGCGCACCCTCGGCCAGCTGGTGGCCGACGCCTCGCACGACCTGTCGACGATCTTGCGGTCCGAGGTCGCCCTGGCCAAGGCCGAGCTGAAGGCCGACGTGCAGGCCGCGGCGATCGGCGCCGCGATGTTCGCGGTGGCCGGTGTCGTCGCGTTCCTCGCGCTGATCCTGCTGCTCATCGCGGCCGCCTACGGCCTGGTCGCCGCGGGCCTGTCGCCCTGGCTGGCGTTCCTCGTGGTGGCGGGGGTGCTGCTGCTCGTCACCGTGGTGCTGGCGCTCGTGGGCAAGTCGCGCCTGAGCAAGGCCGGGCCGCCCGAGCGCACGATCCGCACCTCGCGCGAGACGGTGGCCACGCTCAAGAACGTCAAGCCGCACAGCGGGTGACCAGCGTCGACGCCACGCACGTCCTGCACGACGGGCCGTGGCAGCACCGGTTCGTCGCGGCCAACGGCGCCCGCTTCCACGTCGCCGAGGCCGGCGAGGGACCGCTGGTGGTGCTGCTGCACGGCTTCCCGCAGATGTGGTGGTGCTGGCGCGCGCAGATCCCCGCGCTCGCCGCCGCGGGCTACCGGGTCGCCGCCATGGACCTGCGCGGCTACGGCGCCTCCGACAAGCCGCCGCGCGGCTACGACACCCCCACGCTCGCTGCGGACGTCGCCGCCGTCGTCCGCTCGCTCGGCTCCGACGACGCCGTGGTGGTCGGGCACGACTGGGGTGGCTGGGTCGCGTGGTCGATGCCGGCCCTCGAACCGGCGGTCACCCGCGCGGTGGGCGCGCTGTCGATGGCGCACCCGCTGACCTTCAAGCGGGCCGTGCGCCGCTCGCGCCACCAGGCCGTCGCCAGCCGGTACCTGTGGGGGTTCCAGCTGCCGTTCCGGCCCGAGCGCCAGCTCTCGCGCGGCGGCCCGGCGGTCGGTCAGCTGCTGCGCGCCGGGTCGGGGTCGCCGTCCTGGCCGGGCGACGACGAGGCCGGCCGCGAAGTCGTGCGGGTCTACACCGAGGCCATGCAGGTGCCGTTCGTGGCCCACTCGGCCATGGAGTACTACCGCTGGTCGGTGCGCTCGACCCTGCGCGCGGACGGGCGCTCGTTCGCCGAGCGGGTCGACCGCGCCGTCGTCGTCCCGGTGCTGCAGCTGCAGGGCGTGCGCGACCCGGCGGTGCTGCCCGAGACCGCCCGCGCGTCGCGCCCCTGGGTCGACGGCCCGTACCGCTACTCCGAGCTGCCGGACGCCGGGCACTTCCTGCCCGAGGAGGCGGCCGACGAGGTCACGGCCGCGCTGCTGGACTGGCTGGCCGGCCTGCCGTAGGGCGGCCGTCCCCGGTGCGGCCACTCTGATCGACCGGCTCGTTGCGGCAGATCCGGTTGTCGGCCAGGGGGCGCCACCGCGGCACGGTCCTCGCGGTGGGGTGGGTGCGGCCGTGAGTGCGGCGCAGATGCTGCGATCACGACGTCACCGCCGCACCCACGGCCGCACTCATCCAAGAACCGCACCTTGCCTGTGCTGAATCACTCAACTCGGCAGTTGAGGACGTTCGGCGGGCGACAGGTCGGGTCCGGATCGCATGATCACGGCGGGGTCCGGTGGCAGGGCGCCTGTCGGCATGGTCGGACGTCGCCGTCCCTCGCCTGCGGGGCGGGAGTGCATGATCACCAGAGAGCATGCCGGGCGGACATGGTCGACGAGGCTCGGGCTCGCTGCCCCTGAGCTGGGCTCAGCCGGCCGAGCAGCCGCCGGTCGAGACCTGCTGGTCGGCGGTCATCCCCTCGTCCAGCACGGGCTTCGCCTCGTCCATGGTGAGCGCGTAGCCGGTGCGGTCGTCGTCCAGGCTCTTGGCGAACACCACGCCCACGACGCGGCCCTGCGGGTCGAGCAGCGGCCCGCCGGAGTTGCCCGGCTGCACGCGGGCGTAGAGCGAGTAGACCTCGCGCACCGAGGGCTTGGAGCCGTAGATGTCCTCGCCGCGGGCGGTGATGACGTCGCGCACGCGCGCCGAGTCCAGCCGGTAGGGGCCGTTGAGCGGGAAGCCGGCGACCACCGCGGTGTCGCTGCGCTGCAGGTCGGCGGCGCGGTCGAGCGGCGGGGCGGTCAGCCCCGGGACGTCGATCACCGCGAGGTCGCGCACCGGGTCGAACACCACGACGCGCCCCTCGGACGCCGGACCGACGCCGCCCACCCGCACCATCGGCCGCTGCACGCCCGACACGACGTGCGCGTTGGTGACGACGACGCCGCTGGCCAGCACCCAGCCGCTGCCCTCCTGCGAGCGCGAGCAGGCCTCGGCCACGCCGGTGATCTTGACGATGCTGCGGGCCGCGCGCCGCACGCCGGCGGTCTGCACGACGTCCGGGTCGGGTGGCTCGACCGGCCGGATGATCTCGGGGCCGAAGCCCTCGAAGACCCGCGGGAACCCCTCGGCGTCGAGCAGCGAGCGGAAGCCGGCGAACACCCGACCGGTGGCCGACGGCACGACGGCGTCGATCGCGGCCACGATCCGCGACCGGCCGACGGCCTTCGACAGGGCGGGTGACGGTCCGCCGCGCACCGCGCCGGCGATGAGCGAGACCAGCAGCGAGACGGCCAGCAGGCTGGCGACGGCGCCGAGCACCGAGTCGACCGCCCGGGCCGGGCCGCCGGTGACCCGGCTGCGCAGCCGGACGCCGACCGCCACCGCGAGCGCCTGCCCCAGGGCGGCGGCCAGCAGCACGCCGACGACGATGAGGACGACGCGGCGCAGGTCGCCGTTGCTCGCGGTGAACGAGCGGTCGAGCAGCTTCGGCAGGCCCCACATCGCGAGCGCGCCGCCGCCGAGGAACCCGGCGAGCGAGCAGAAGCCGACGACGGCGCCCTGCCGGAAGCCCGAGACGGCGTACCCGATCAGGACGAGCGCGAGCAGGAGGTCGATCACCGCAGCAGCGCCAGGACGTCGGCGGGCAGGTCGACCACGCGGTCACGGTGCCACGGCTGCTCGAGTCCCGCCAGCGCCAGCACGCGCGACAGCAGCCCGGCGGTGAAGCCCCACACGAACAGGCCGCGGACCGTGAAGGCCGGGCCGAGGTACCCGCTCGGGTGGCGGGCGGTCACGCGCAGGTCGGGGTCGAGCAGCTCGCGCAGCGGCACCCGGACGACGCGTGCGACCTCGGCCGGGTCGACGGCCGCCACGGGCGACGGCGAGCGCCACCAGGCGAGCACCGGCGTGACGACGAACCCGCTGGGCGGCAGGAACAGCGACGGCAGCTCGCCCAGCACGTCGACGCCGTCGGCCCGCAGGCCCGTCTCCTCGACCGCCTCGCGCAGGGCCGCGGCCACCGGCCCGGCGTCGTCGTCGTCGACCGAGCCGCCGGGGAACGAGACCTGGCCGGCGTGCGAGCGCATCGAGTCCGCCCGCTGGGTCAGCAGGACGTCGGGCTCGCCGTCGTCGTCCGTGCCGAAGAGCATCAGGACGGCGGAGGGCCGGCCGCCGTCGTCCGGGGGAAGGAAGCGCGAGAGGTCCTCGGGACGCACCGAGCCGGGCACGCGGCGCAGCCGGTCGAGCCAGTCCGCGGGGACGACGTCCGCGGTCACGCGGGCGCCTGCTGGGCCTGCTCGGCGCGGGCCGCCTCGATCGCCGCGCGCTCGACCGCCTCGTCGGCCCGCTCGAACTTCAGCAGCTTGCGGGCCTTCGCCGGGTCGGTCTCGCCCTCGCCGTAGGCGGGGCACAGCCGCTGCACCGGGCAGGCGCCGCAGGCCGGACGTCGGGCGAAGCAGGTGCGCCGGCCGTGGAAGATCAGCACGTGCGACAGCATCGTCCAGTCGCGCTTCGGGAACAGGGCGCCGACGGCGTGCTCGACCTTGACCGGGTCGGTCTCCTCGGTCCACCCGAAGCGCCGGACCAGCCGGCCGAAGTGCGTGTCGACGGTGATGCCCGGCACCCCGAAGGCGTTGCCCAGCACCACGTTGGCCGTCTTGCGCCCGACGCCCGGCAGCGTGACCAGGTCGACGAGCCGGGGCGGCACCTCGCCGTCGAACCGCTCGACGAGCGCGGCGCCGAGCTTCAGCAGGCTGTCGGTCTTGGCCCGGAAGAACCCGGTGGGCCCGAGGACGGACTCCATCTCGGTGCGGTCGGCGGCCGCGAGCGCCGCGGCGTCGGGCCAGCGGGCGAAGAGCGTCGGCGTGACCTTGTTGACCATGACGTCGGTGGTCTGGGCCGAGATGATCGTGGCCACCAGCAGCTGCAGGGAGGTCTCGAAGTCGAGCTCGCAGTGCGCGTACGGGTAGAGCTCGTGCAGCTCGCGGTAGGTGCGGCGGGCCCGGCGGACCAGCGCCACGGGCGGCGCCGGCACCTCGGGTGCGGGTCGCGTACGGGTGCTGGGGGTGGCTCGGGGCACCGCCACAGCCTACGGGCCGGTCCTGACAGCGGACGCCGATGATCCGGTCGGGTGAGACGCGCCGGGCGATCCTCAAGCGAAGGCCCCCGCACGGCGAACGATCCTGCTGTGAACGTCTCCACCGAGCAGCCTCTGTCCGACCTGCGTGCCGAGCGACGCCGGCTCAGCGAGCGGGTCGCCCGGCTGTCGTGGCTGCGCCGCCTGGTGGCCGCCCGCAGCGACCTCGAGGTGGCCCGGCTGACCGGCGTGCCGTCGTCCGCCGACGACCTGGAGCCGGCCGTGCGCGCCGCCCTGGCGCTCGAAGGTCCCCGTGGTCCCGAGCTGCTGCACGCGCTGTCGGAGACCTCGCGCCGGCTGGACGACGAGTCCACGCGCACGCAGGAGCACCTGGACGCGCTGACCGGCGAGCTGGTCGAGCGCCTGGCCCAGGACCCGGGCAGCTGCCTCGCCGGCTGAGCCGATGTTCGTGCCGGGCGGCGCAGTAGGGCAGACTCCTCCCCGTCACGAGCGGGTCGAGCAGACGTCGAAGGAGCCACCGTGGACGACGACATCGTGCGCAGCGCCCCGCTGTTCGCCGCCCTCGACGACGACGCGGCGGCCTCGCTGCGCGAGTCCATGGTCGAGGTGTCGCTGGGCCGCTCCGAGGAGCTGTTCGCCGAGGGCGACCAGGGCGACCGGCTCTACGTGATCGTCGAGGGCAAGATCAAGCTCGGCCGCACCAGCGGCGACGGGCGCGAGAACCTGCTCGCGATCCTCGGCCCGGGCGAGATGTTCGGCGAGCTGAGCCTGTTCGACCCGGGGCCGCGCACGGCGACGGCCACCTCGGTCGGTGACAGCCGGCTGATCGGCCTGGGCCACGACGCCCTCGAGCCCTGGCTGATGCGCCACCCCGAGGTCGCCCAGAAGCTGCTCAACGCGCTGGCCCGGCGGCTGCGGCGCACCAACGAGACCCTGGCCGACCTGGTCTTCTCCGACGTCCCCGGTCGCGTGGCCAAGGCGCTGCTCGACCTGTCGACCCGCTTCGGCAAGCCCGCGGACGACGGCATCCTCGTCGCGCACGAGCTGACCCAGGAGGAGCTGGCCCAGCTCGTCGGCGCCTCCCGCGAGACGGTCAACAAGGCCCTGGCCGACTTCGCCACCCGCGGCTGGCTGCGCCTGGAGGCGCGCGCCGTCGTCCTGATGGACGTCGAGCGGCTGCGGCGCCGCGCCCGCTGACGCGCGCGAACGGGTGACCGCCCCAGGTCAGGGGCTCATGGCGGTCCCCGACCTGCCGATAGGACGGTCATGGTCTGGGGACGTCGGCAGCGCACGGGCTCGCGCCTGTTCGCGGTGTACGCAGCGGTCAGCCTGGTGCCGGTCACGGCGCTGGGCGGCCTGCTCGTGGCCGGGTACCACGACCAGGCGCTGCAGCGCGGCCGCGACCAGGGACGCGCGCAGGCGGCGGTCATCGAGGAGATGGCCATCGCCCCGGCCCTCAGCGGGGTCGACCTCGCGCACGGGCTGGACGACGCCGAGCGGGAGCGGCTGCGCTCCGCGACCGACCTGGCGATCTTCAGCGGGTCCGTCTCGCGGCTGCGGCTGCGCAGCTTCACCGGCTCCGTGGCCTTCTCGGACGACGGCACCGTGCTCGGGGCGGTGCCGTCGTCCGACCCGGCGTTCCAGCGGGCCGCGAACGGCGGCACGTCCGTGCGCATCGTCACCGACCCGGCTCAGGGTCCGGGGCGCACGGTGCGGGTGCTGCAGCCGGTCGTCGCAGCGTCCAACGGCCAGGCCACCGGCGTGCTCGAGGTCTACCTGCCCTACGAGGCCATCGCGCAGCGGGTCGCCGCCGACACCCGGCACACCATCTGGCGCCTCGGCCTCGGCCTGCTCGGGCTCTACTCGGTGCTGGCCCTCATCTCGTGGTGGACCACCCGCGCGCTGCGCCGGCACGCCGACCAGCACGAGCACCAGGCGCTGCACGACGGCCTGACCGGCCTGCCCAACCGCGAGCTGTTCCGCCGCACGGCCGAGGACGAGCTGGCCCGCAGCCGTCGCGGCGACGGCGGCGCGCTCGTGCTGGTCGACCTCGACCACTTCAAGGAGGTCAACGACACGCTCGGCCACCACGCCGGCGACGAGCTGCTGCGTGTCGTGGCCCAGCGACTCAGCGGCTCGCTGCGCACCGACGACACCGTCGCGCGGCTGGGCGGCGACGAGTTCGGCCTGGTGCTGCCCCGCGCCACCGACCGCGACAAGACCACCGCGCTGCTGCAGCGCGTGCGCCGCGAGCTGGCCGAGGAGATCGTGCTCGGCGACGTGTCGCTCAGCGTCGAGGCGAGCTTCGGCGTCACCTTCTACCCCGACGACTCGGACGACGTCGAGGGCCTGCTGCAGCACGCGGACGCCGCGATGTACCAGGGCAAGCACGGCCCCACCGGCGTCGTGGTCTACGCCGCCGGCGCCCAGCAGCACGGCACCCACTCGCTCGTGGTGCAGCAGGAGCTGCGCCGCGCGCTCGACCGCGACGAGCTGGTGCTGCACTACCAACCCAAGCTCGAGCTCGGCACCGGTCAGGTGCACGGCGTCGAGGCGCTCGTGCGCTGGGACCACCCCGAGCGCGGCCTGCTGCCGCCCGGGGAGTTCCTGCCGGTGGCCGAGCGTTCCGAGCTCATCGAGCCGCTCACCACCTGGGTGCTGCGCCGGGCGCTCGCCGACCACGTGCAGTGGACCGCGCAGGGCATCGAGTGGACCGTCGCCGTCAACGTCTCGGCCCGCAACCTCGGCTCGCTCGACTTCGCGACCGTGGTGGCCGACCTGCTCGCCGAGAGCGGCGTGCCGGCCGAGCAGCTGCGCCTCGAGGTCACCGAGACCGCGCTCGCCTTCGACACCGAGACCGCGGCCCGCGTCGTCGAAGCCCTTGCGGCGCAGGGGATCTCGATCTCGGTCGACGACTTCGGCATCGGCTACACGAGCCTGTCGCAGCTGCGCTCGCTCGCCGTGCACGAGGTCAAGATCGACCGCACCTTCGTGGCCGGCCTGTCCGGCAGCGAGCAGGACCGCGCGATCGTCGGCTCGGTCATCGACCTCGGCCACAGCCTCGGCTTCGTCGTCACCGCCGAGGGCGTCGAGACCGAGGACGTCGCCGACTGGCTCGTGGACGCCGGCTGCGACAACGCCCAGGGCTTCCTCTGGGCGCGTCCGGCGCCCTGGACCGAGGTGGCCCGCACCTTCACCGAGACCGACCGCGAGCCCGTCGCGGCCGGCCCCCTGGACGAGAGAACCGCACCATGAACCGCCACCCCCGCGCCCTGGTCGCCGCCGCGGCCGCGCTCGTCGCCCTGCTGCCCGCCGCGTGCGGCGACGGCACCACCGAGGCCGCCCCCGCCAAGAAGCCCGCCGGCGCGAGCTTCGACCGCGCGCTGCACGACCTGCTGCCGCAGTCGGTGCGCGACAAGGGCGTCATCGTCGTCGGCACCGACGCGTCGTACGCGCCGATGTCGTTCTTCGGCCCCGACGGCCGCACCATCGTCGGCATGGAGCCGGACCTCGCCGCCGCGGTGGGCACGGTGCTGGGCGTGCCGCTGAAGTTCGAGAACGTCGACTTCACCGAGATCCTGCCCCGCGTCGAGAAGGGCACGCTCGACCTCGGCGTCTCGGCGATGACGGACACGACCGAGCGCGAGAAGGCGGTCGACTTCGTGAACTACTTCAGCGCCGGGACGTCGATCGTCGTCCAGCGCGGCAACCCCACGGGCATCACCGACGTGAAGGACCTGTGCGGCAAGGTCGTCGCGGTCGAGGAGGGGACGACGCAGGTCGACCTCATGCAGCGCTCGCAGGCCAACTGCACGACCCCCATCAAGCTCAAGACCTTCCCGACCAACTCGGACGCCCTGGTGCAGCTGCGCACCGGCCGGGCCGCGGCGGTGCTCAACGACTTCCCGCCAGCGAGCTACCTGTCGAACGACGCCCGCACCAAGTCGCACTACCAGCTCGCCTCGACCACGCAGTACGAGCCGGGTCTGTACGGCATGGCCGTCAGCAAGGAGCAGACCGGGCTGCGCGACGCCGTCGAGGGCGCGCTCGAGCAGCTGGTGCGCGACGGCGGCTACCGCACGGTGCTGCAGCAGTGGAACGTCCAGGCCGGCGGCGTCGACGAGGTGACGATCAACTCCGGTCGCTGAGGTAGTCGAGCTGGGCCCGCACCGAGAGCTCGGCGGCGGGCCACAGCGCGCGGTCGACGTCGGCGTACACCCGCTCGACCACCTCGTGCGGGGTGCGGTCGCCGGCCTCGAGGGCGGCCCGCACCTGGTCGAGCCGGGCCCGGCGGTGGGCCAGGTAGCCCTCGACGGCCGCGGTGGCGTCGTCCAGCACCGGTCCGTGACCCGGCAGCACCGTCTGCACGACACCCTGTGCCGCAAGGGATCCGAGCCGCTGCAGCGACTCGAGGTAGGCGTCGAGCCGGCCGTCGGGATGGGCGACGACCGTGGTGCCGCGGCCGAGCACGGTGTCGCCGGTGAGCACCGCGCCGTCGGCCGGGACGACGAACGACAGCGAGTCGGACGTGTGCCCCGGCGTCGCGACGACCTGCACCTCCAGGTCACCCGCGCGGACGACGTCCCCCTCTCCCAGTCCCTCGGAACCGCTGCGGTGCAACGGGTCGAGCGCCCGCACCGCCGAGCCGCTGAGCTCGGCGAAGCGCCGGGCGCCCTCGCTGTGGTCGAGGTGGCCGTGCGTCAGCAGGGTGCCCGCCACCGTCGCCCCCAGCCCCTCGACGACGGCCAGCACCGCGCGGAGGTGGCCCTCGTCGTCCGGGCCGGGGTCGACGACCAGCGCGGACGACGACCCCGGTTCGTGCAGCACCCAGGCGTTGGTGCCGTCGAGCGTCATCGGCGAGGGGTTGGGCGCGAGCACGCAGTGCGCCCGCGGGGTCGCGGTGCCGCCGCGCCAGGGCGTCACGCCGGGCCGCCGGGCTCGTCCTGCAGACCCGACGCCGGGCCGGGCTCGCCGCCGCCCACGCCGTCGAGGTCGACCCGGATCACCAGCTCGTCCGGGCGCCGCACGACCCACGGCATCAGCAGCCGCACCTCCCGCGGGCTCGTGCGCAGCGCGGTCACGTCGGGAGCGGCCGCGACGTCCTCGAGCGTCACGACCGTCGGCGGCATCATCGCGAGCGTGCCGTCGGCACCGCCCGCCGCGGCCTCGCGGGCGGGCAGCCAGGCCGTGTGGTCGGCCTCGCCGCCGACGTGCCGCGCGCGCTGGCCGCTCGGCAGCTCGGCCACGAAGAACCAGGTGTCGTAGCGCCGCGGTTCGAAGACCGGCGTGCACCAGTGCGACCAGACGGCGAGCAGGTCGGTGCGCAGCTCGAGACCGCGCCGCTGCAGCAGGTCCGTCAGCGCGATCGTGCGGTCGAGCAGGGCCAGCCGGTCGGCCTCCCAGGAGTCGTCGTCCAGGTCGGCGACGACGTCCTCGCCGGGCGCGCCGGCGAGCAGCACGCCGCACTCCTCGAACAGCTCGCGCACCGCCGCGCACACCAGTCCGGCGGCGGTGGGCTCGTCGACGTCCAGCCGCCGCGCCCACTCGGCCAACGGGGGTCCGGCCCAGCGCTCGGGCGCGCAGTCGCGCGGGTCGACGCCGCCGCCGGGGAACACGTGCATGCGCGCGGCGAAGGCCATGGAGGCGACCCGCCGCATCATGAACACCTCCGGCCCGGCCTCGCCGTCGCGCACGAGCACGACCGTGGCGGCCGAGCGAGGGGTCACGCGTTCTGCCTCCCCGGACGCCGCGAACGTCGTAGCGTGGTCCGCGATCCGCGGGGGGAGCGGGAAGTCTCGGAACATGTCGCGATCGTACGGATCGCATCGGGAGGGCATCGGATGCGTCGTGAGTACACCCTGGCCGAGATCGCCTCGGCCGTGGGCATGACCGAGCGCAACGTGCGGGCCTACCGGTCGCGGGGGCTGATCCGGCCGCCGCGCATGCGCGGGCGCGTCGGCTACTACGCGCAGGAGCACCTCGCCCAGCTGCGGCTGGTGCAGGCGCTGCTGGGGCGCGGGCTCTCCCTGGCGGTCATCACCCAGCTCGTCGAGCGCGGCGTGGCGCACACCGAGCTCGCGCGGCTCCTGCGCGACGAGCTGGCCTCGGGCGAGCTGGTCGAGCTCTCGTCGCTGACCTACGAGGAGCTGGAGCGGCTCGAGCCCGGGCTGGTCGACCGCATGGCCGACCTCGGGCTGGGCTCGCGCACCGCCACCGGCTACCGCAGCGACCCGACCTTCTTCGCGCTGTCGAACCTGCTCGTCAGCCAGGGCGTCTCGCCGCTGGACGTCGCGCGGATCAGCCAGCACTCCGCCGAGTGCGCGCAGCAGCTGGCCGACCGGCTGCCCTCGCTGGAGGTCGACCCCGAGGCCCGCACCGCACCGCTCGACGGCGCCGACGCCCCGCCGACGCCGGCCGACCTGCAGCAGTGCGCGGTCGAGCTGGCGACCACGGCCTTCCGGCTGGCCCTCACCACCCGGATGAAGGCCGGGACGCTCAGCGCACCCGCACCGTGATCTCGACCTCGACCGGCGCGTCGAGCGGCAGCACCGCGACGCCCACCGCGCTGCGCGCGTGGATGCCGGCGTCGCCGAAGGCCTGACCCAGCAGCTCGCTGGCGCCGTTGACGACGCCGGGCTGGCCGGTGAAGCCCGGCTCGCTCGCGACGAAGCCCACGACCTTGACGACGCGCGCGACCTGGTCGAGGTCGCCCACGACCGACTTCACGGCGGCCAGGGCGTTCAGGGCGCACGTGCGTGCGAGCTCCTTGGCCTGGTCGGGGGACACCGAGCCGTCGCCGTCGCCGACCTTGCCGGTGGCGGCGAGCTGGCCGCCCACCATCGGGAGCTGGCCCGACGTCCAGACCAGGTCGCCGTCGCGCACCGCGGGCACGTACACGGCGACCGGCGGGGCGACGTCCGGCACGCTCAGCCCGAGGTCGGCCAGCCGCTGCTCGACGCCGCTCATCACTTCTCCCGCTTCAGGTAGGCGACGAGGTTGCCCCCGTCACCGGTGACGACCTGCACGAGCTCCCAGCCGTCCTCGCCCCACTGGTCGAGGATCTGCTTGGTCGCGTGCACGATCAGCGGCACGGTCGCGTACTCCCACTTGGCCATGCGCGGCATCCTGCCACCCTCACGTGCTCGGCCGCACCAGACCCGTCTCGTAGGCGAGCACGACGGCCTGGGCGCGGTCGCGCAGGTCGAGCTTGGTGAGGATGCGCCCGACGTGCGTCTTGACCGTCTGCTCGGCCAGCACCAGCTGCGCGGCGATCTCGCCGTTCGACAGCCCGCCCGCCACGAGCTGCAGCACCTCGGTCTCGCGCGGGGTCAGCGCGTTGAGCCGGGCCGGGCGCGCGGACGACGACGCCGGACGTCGCGCGAACTCCTCGATCAGCCGCTTGGTGATGGTGGGGGCGAGCAGGCCGTCGCCGGCGGCCACGACGCGGACCGCCTGCACCAGCTCGTCGGCCCGCGCGTCCTTGAGCAGGAACCCGCTGGCGCCGGCCCGCAGCGCCTCGAACACGTAGTCGTCGAGGTCGAACGTCGTGAGCACCAGCACCTTGGGGTGGCGGTCGCCGGGCAGCGCCATGATCCGCCGGGTGGCCTCGATGCCGTCGAGCACGGGCATCCGGATGTCCATCAGGACCACGTCGGGCTCGCGCCGGCGCACCGCGGTGACCGCCTGCTCGCCGTCCTCGGCGTCGCCGACGACCTCGATGCCCTCCTGGGCACCGAGCAGCGCGGCGAACCCGGCACGCACCATCGCCTGGTCGTCCACCACCAGCACCCGCACGGTGCCGGTCGGTCGTTCGCTCACGGGTCCCCCAGCGGCAGGACGGCTCGGACGGCGAACCCGCCCTCGTCGTCCGGGGCCGCCTGGAGCGTGCCGCCCTCGGCGACGGCGCGCTCGCGCATCCCGATGATGCCGTGCCCGCGCTCGGCCTGTCCCGCGGCGGGCTCGCGCAGCGGCCCGGCGTTGCGGACGTCGAGCAGCAGCGCGCCGTCCTCCTCGTGCAGCCGCACGCGCACGGGCGCGCCGGGGGCGTGCCGCGCGGCGTTGGCCAGCGACTCCTGCACGATCCGGTACGCCGCGAGGGCGGTGCCGGGACGCAGGTCGCCGGACGACGGCACGGCCACGTCGGCGTCCACCCGCTGCCCGGCTCGACGCGCGCCCTCGACCAGGTCGTCGAGCTGCTCGAGCCCGGGCTGCGGCGCGTGCTCGGCCTCGTCGTCCTCGTTGCGCAGCACGGCCAGCAGCGCCCGCGTCTCCTGCAGGGCCGCCCGGGCCGAGCCGCTGATCGACGCCAGCTCCTCGCGCGCGGCGTCCGGCAGGTCGGGGATGCGGTAGCCGGCGGTCTCGGCCTGCACGACGACGAGCGACATGTGGTGGGCCACGATGTCGTGCAGGTCGCGCGCGATCCGCGCCCGCTCCTCCAGCACCACCCGGCGCTCCTTCTCGGCCGTCGTCACCTGGGTCTGGCGCGACAGCGCGCGGTTGGTGACCGCGAGCCGGCCGACCAGCAGGCCGATCACGACGATGATCGAGACGCCGACCATCCAGCCGGTGCGCAGGTCCTCTCGCGTGCCGTAGGCGAAGAGCAGCACCGTGCCCGCCCACGCGCCGACGACGCGACGCAGCGGCTCGCGCGCGGCCACCGCGAAGAGCAGCGCGAAGATCACCAGCGAGTGCAGCGTGAGCCACATCCACGGGTCGGTGTCGGTGAGCGGCAGGGCGAGCGACAGCAGCAGCGCGGAGACCGCCGACACCAGCCAGCCGACGGCGGGCCGCGCCAGCACCAGGGCGAAGGGCATGCCCACCAGCAGGCCGACGAAGGGCATCAGGCCCCAGCCCAGCCGGTCGACGTCGTAGACCTCGGCGCTGGTGCCGAACCCGATGGCGCTCAACCCGATCGCGACGACCCAGACCAGGACGCCGAGCGGCACGTGGCGGTGCGCCAGCCGTCCGAGGCGCAGCCCGCCGCGGCCCAGCGCACGCATCGGCCAGCCCAGCACCCGCAGGCCCCGCAACCGACGTCCGCACCACCTCAGCACTCGCACCGGATCACCGTAGGCGCCGGCACGGCCCTCGGTCGTCATACCAGCGGGGTACTTCGACCCCCTACCGCCTGCGTACGCGCCGCCTCGGACCAGAACCTCGGTGGCACAACGGATCTGGCACCCCAGGCCGACGACCCGGCACCCACCTCGTCCATACCTTCCCCGCACCGCCGGCCATCCGGGCCGGTCGAGAGGGAGGTCGGGACATGGGACGCCGGATCGGGGCGCTGGTGCTGGGGCTGCTGGTGTTCGTCGCCGTGAGCGGCTCGCCGGAGCGAGCCAGCGCGCAGGGCACGGGGGACGACCGCAGCGCGGCCTCGGCCGTGCGCGCGCTGACGAGCAGCACGGACGACGCCACCGCCGACGACCTGCCGGCCGACTTCACGCAGGTGATGGGCTACACGCCGCAGGTGCAGCAGGTCGGCGGGCGGGACGTGCTGCTGCGCGCCGACGGCGGCTGCTCGTCGCCGCTCGGTGCCACGGCCTACGACTTCACGCCCGCCTGCCGCCAGCACGACCTCGGGTACGACGTGCTGCGGTACGCCGACCGCAAGGGCCACCCGCTCGGCAGCTGGGCGCGGCACGCGGTCGACCAGGCCTTCTCGACGCACCTGCACCAGGGCTGCGACACCCGGGCGTGCGCGGCGCTCGCCGACGTCTACGCCGGCGCGGTCGACCTCAACTCGGTGCGGCAGCGCTACCTGGTGCCGTCGGTCGAGACGCCGTTCCACTGGCTGGCCGCGCTGCTCGCCGGGCTGGTCGCGTCGCTGCTGCTGCTCGGCCTGCGCCGGGCTCGCACCGCGGCGGTGATGGCATGAGGCGCTGGGCCGCCGGTCGCGCGCCGGTCGGGCTGCCGGTGCTCGCCGCCGCCGTCGGGCTCGCGATGTCGCTCGTGCCGACCCTGCTGCCCCGACCCGTTCTCGTGCAAGGGATCTTCTCGGCCGTCGTCCTGCTGCAGTCGTACGCGATCGGGACGCTCGTGCGCTCGGTGGTGCGGGCGGGCTCGGCCGGACGTCGTCCGGCGTGGTGGTCGCAGGTGCGCACCTGGCGGGTGCAGGTGCCGCTGGCCGTCACCGCGTTCGGCGTCGTCGCGGCAGGAGTGCTCGCCGGGTCGGCGCGCACCGGCGCGCTCCTGCAGCGCATGGGCGAGGCCCCGCTGCCCCTGACCAGCACGCTGCTCGCCGCGCTGCTGGCGACCGGCATCGGCGTGGCCGTGCTGGTGCTGGTGCGGGGCGTGCGCGCCCTGGCCGGGGTCGTCCTGCGGTCGCGGCGCGCCCGGGTGGCGCTGCTCGCCCCGGCCCTCGCGCTCGCCACCACCGTCGCCGCCCTGCCGACCGCGCTCCCCGCCCAGGCGGCGGGCACCAGCGCGGTCTCCGACCCCTCGACGTGGGGCGGCAAGGGACGGCAGTTCCTGCACGGCACGCCGACCGCCGCGCAGGTGAGCCGGGTGACCGGTCGCCCGGCGGCGCGGCCCCTGCGGGTCTACGCGGGCCTGGACGTCGCGACGTCGCCGGAGCGGCGCGCCGACCTCGCCGTCGAGGAGCTGGCCCGCGAGGGCGGTCTGCGGCGCGCGGCGGTCGTGGTCGTCGTCCCGACGGGCTCGGGGTGGGTCGACCCGGCGGCGGTCGCGTCGGCCGAGTACCTGTACGGCGGGGACGTCGCCACGCTGGCCGTGCAGTACGCACGGACGCCGAGCTGGGTCGCGTACCTGCGCGGCACCGAGGGCGCTCGCGAGACCGCGGCCGCCACGCTGGAGTCGTTGCAGCGCAGGGTAACTGCGCTGCCGTCGTCCGAGCGCCCGCAGGTGCTGGTGTTCGGCGAGAGCCTCGGCGCCCTGGCCGGGCTGATGTCGCAGCCGGACGTCGACGCGCTGCGCCGGCGCACCGACGGCGGGCTGTGGGTGGGCGTGCCGGCCCAGGCGCGCGACCGGGCCCGGCAGCTGGCGGACGACCCGCGGCAAGCCGTGCTGGTGCACGCCGACGACCCGGTGGCGGCCTGGTCGCCGCGGCTCGCGGTCGAGCGCACGCCGGAGTGGCACCGCACCTGGATGCCGGTCGTCACCTTCTGGCAGGCGGGCGCCGACCTGGTGTCGGCCTACTGGACGCCGGACGGCTTCGGCCACCGGTACAGCCGCGAGCTCGTCGACGGGTGGCGGCAGGCGGCGCAGCCCGACGAACCCGGCACGCCGACGTCCAGGCGGGTGCCGGCGGTGCGCGACGCGGTCGGCGCCCTCGCCTCCGTCGGGTGAGGGCAGGATGGGGCGGGTGAGCGACCCCCGCGCCGTCCTGGACGACCCCGGCACGCCGCCCGACGCGACCGTCACCTACGGCCCGCTGCCCGAGCACGTGGCCGACCTGTGGTGGCCGGCCGACCGCGAGCGCCCGGCGTCCCTGGTCGTCGTCGTGCACGGCGGCTTCTGGCGCTCGGAGTTCGACCGGCTCCACACCCGCGCCCAGTGCGCCGGGCTCGTCGCGGCCGGCTTCGCGGTGGCGGCGGTCGAGTACCGGCGCACCGGCCAGGAGGGCGGGGGCTGGCCCGGCACGTTCGAGGACGTCGACGCCGCCCTGCGCAGCCTGCCCCGCCTGGTGGTCGAGGCGGCGGCCGCCGCGGGCGGCGTGCGCCTCGACCTCGACCGGACCGTGCTGCTGGGCCACAGCGCGGGCGGCCACCTCGCGGCGTGGGCCGCCACCCGCGGCTACCCGGGCGTGCACGGCGCCGTGAGCCTGGCCGGCGTCCTCGACCTGCGGCTGGCCCACGAGCTGGCGCTCGACCCCGAGCCCGGCGGCCCGGCGGTGCACCTGCTGCTCGGCGGGACGCCGGACGACGTCCCCGAGCGCTACGCCGAGGCCGACCCGACCCGCCTGGGCACGCCCGCGGTCCCCGTCGTCGCGGTGCACGGCGACGCCGACCGCACCGTGCCGGTCGCGCTCAGCCGCTCGTACGCGAGCGCCACCGGCCAAGCGCTCGTCGTCCTGCCCGACGTGGAGCACTTCGCGGTGATCGACCCGACGTCGGCGGCCTGGCCGCACGTGCTGGAGCAGGTCCGCGCGGCGGCCGCGCCTACCCCTGGGTAACGTCGAGCCATGCCGACCCGCACCGCGACCCGCGGCGCCGCTGCCCGCGAGCGCGACTGGGACGGCGTCCGGCTGCACGTCGTCACCGGCAAGGGCGGCACCGGCA
Source organism: Angustibacter peucedani (assembly GCF_054779595.1). Taxonomy (NCBI): domain Bacteria; kingdom Bacillati; phylum Actinomycetota; class Actinomycetes; order Kineosporiales; family Kineosporiaceae; genus Angustibacter; species Angustibacter peucedani. The sequence continues at coordinate 15,317 of NZ_BAAGXY010000042.1, read as the reverse complement.
AGACCACCGTGGCGGCGGCGCTCGCGCTCGGCCTGGCTGCCGACGGACGACGGGTGCTGCTGGTCGAGGTCGAGGACCGCCAGGGCATCAGCCAGCTCTTCGACGTCCCGCAGCTGGGGTACACCGAGCAGCGCATCGCCGGCGCCGCGGCCGGTGGCGAGGTCGTGGGCCTGGCCGTCGACGCCAAGGCGGCGCTGCTGGAGTACCTGCAGATGTTCTACAAGCTCGGCCGCGCCGGCGGGCTGCTCGAGAAGTTCGGCGCCATCGACTTCGCCACGACGATCGCGCCGGGCGTCCGCGACGTCCTGCTCACCGGCAAGGTCTACGAGGCCGTGCGGCGGCGCGCCGGCGGTCGCCCGGTGTACGACGCCGTCGTCCTCGACGCCCCGCCGACCGGCCGCATCACGCGCTTCCTCGGGGTCAACACCGAGGTGGCCGGGCTGGCCCGGGTGGGGCCGATCCGGCACCAGGCCGACTCGATCACGACGCTGCTGCAGTCCCCGCAGACCGTCGTCCACCTCGTGACCCTGCTCGAGGAGATGCCGGTGCAGGAGACGGTCGACGGCGTCGCCGCGCTGCGGGCGGCCGACCTGCCGGTGGGCGGCGTGGTCGTCAACCTGGTGCGCGACCCCGTGCTCCCCGCGCGGCGGCTGGCCGCCGCGGCCAAGGGCCGGCTGGACGGCGGGGAGGTGGCCGAGGGCCTTGCCGCCGCCGGTCTGCCGCACGCGCCGGACGACGTCGCCGCCCTGCTCGCCGAGGCCGAGGAGCACGCCCAGCGGGTGGCGCTGCAGAAGGGCGAGCGCGGCGACATCGACGGCCTGGGCCGGCCGGTGTACGAGCTGCCCGCGGTCACCGGGGGCGTCGACGCCGGCGCCCTCTACGCGCTCGCCGAGCTGCTGCGCGAGCAGGGGATGGCATGAGCCCGGCCCGCCAGCGCGGCGAGCGGCGCAGCAGTCGGCCCGCGCCGCTCGACCTCGACCCGGTGCTGCGCGACCCCGCCACCCGCATCGTCGTCTGCTGCGGCTCGGGCGGTGTCGGCAAGACCACGACCGCGGCCGCCCTGGGCCTGCGGGCGGCCGAGCAGGGCCGCAAGGTCGTGGTGCTGACGATCGACCCGGCGCAGCGGCTGGCCCAGTCGATGGGCCTGACCGCGCTCGACAACACCCCGCGCGAGGTCAAGGGCGTCGACACCACGAGCGGCGGCCGGCTCGACGCGATGATGCTCGACATGAAGCGCACGTTCGACGAGATCGTCGAGCAGCACTCCACCGCCGACAAGGCCGCGCAGATCCTGGCCAACCCCTTCTACCAGGCGCTCTCCAGCTCGTTCGCGGGCACGCAGGAGTACATGGCGATGGAGAAGCTCGGCCAGCTGCGCGCCGAGGCCGACCGCGACGGCACGTGGGACCTCGTGGTGGTCGACACCCCGCCCTCGCGCTCGGCCCTGGACTTCCTGGACGCGCCGCAGCGGCTCGGCTCGTTCCTCGACGGACGCTTCATCCGGCTGCTCGCCACGCCTGCCAAGGCCGGCGGGCGCGCGTACCTCAAGGCCTTCTCGGCCGGCGTCAACGCGGTCACCGGCACCCTGACCAAGGTGCTCGGCGCGCAGGTGCTGCGCGACGTCCAGACGTTCGTGGCCGCGCTCGACACGATGTTCGGCGGGTTCCGCGAGCGCGCTGACGCCACCTACCGCCTCCTGCAGGACGACGGCACGGCCTTCGTCGTCGTCGCGGCCCCCGAGCGCGACGCGCTGCGCGAGGCCGCGTACTTCGTCGAGCGGCTCGAGCGCGACGCCATGCCGCTCGCCGGACTGGTGCTCAACCGCGTGCACGAGCTCGAGCACCCGGCGCCGTCCGCCGAGCGGGCGCTGGCCGCCGCCGAGACGCTCGCCGAGGACAAGCAGCACCTGCTCACCCAGCAGCTGCTGCGGCTGCACGCGGACCGGGTGCGCGTGGCCGAGCGCGAGGACGCCGTGACGGCGCGGTTCGAGGGGGCGCACCGGGCGGTGCCGGTGCGACGGGTGCGGGCCCGCGCGCAGGACGTGCACGACCTGCCGGGGCTGCGCGAGATCGGCGCCGACCTGGCCGGCGCGGGCTAGCGCGGGGTCAGACCGCGACGTCCGCGGAGCCGCCCTGCAGGTGCTCGGCGCGGGCGGTCTCGAGCAGGCGGCGCCACGAGACGACGTTCGGGCGCTTCTTGAGCAGGGCCCGGCGCTCGCGCTCGGTCATGCCGCCCCACACGCCGAACTCGGTGCGGTGGTCCAGGGCGTCGGCGAGGCACTCGGTGCGCACGACGCAGCCCATGCAGACGGCCTTCGCGCGGTTCTGCTCGGCGCCCTGCACGAAGAGGTCGTCAGGGTTGCCCCGGCTGCACGCGCCGCGCATCGCCCAGTCGCCGTCCCACGGCTGCTCGCTCATGATCTCGCTCATCCCCAGTGCTCCCCTTGCCGTTCGCCGGACGGCACCGTGCTGGCTGTGCGACGATGCCCCGTCCCCTCTCCGACGACGGTAGGGATCGGCCCTGCTGGGCGGCTATGACCCGTTCCGGCCATTCCTGCGCCACGGATGACTAGTCATCGAGGGGGTCCTCCCGCGCGCCGGGTTACCCTGGACCGGTCTGCCGAGCGCCGTGCGCGCGCCGGCACCCGAGCGTGAGGAGCACGATGTCGCTGCGAACCGACGACCGCGGCAGCGGTCTGGCCGGGATCCTGACCCTCCTCGCGGCGCTGGTCGGCACGTCGGTCGTCGCGGGCCTGATCGGGGCCGGGCTGTTCATGCCGGCCGTCGGTGCCGCGGGCGCCACGGCCCGCACCGGGGTCGACCTGTTCGACGCGCTGCCCGCCGAGCTCGAGCAGAGCCCGCTCGCCCAGCAGTCACGCATCCTGGACGCCGACGGGCACATCCTGGCCACCTTCTACAACGAGAACCGCGTCGTCGTCCCGCTGAAGAAGATCGCGCCGGTCATGCGCGAGGCCCAGGTCGCGATCGAGGACACCCGCTTCCGCCAGCACGGCGGCATCGACCCCAAGGGCCTGCTGCGCGCGGTGGTCAACAACGCGAGCGGCGCCGACACCCAGGGCGCCTCCACGCTGACCCAGCAGTACGTCAAGCTCACGCTGCAGGAGAACGCGATCTACGCCGGTGACGACGAGGCCGCCGCGGCCGCCGTCGACAAGAACGTGGGTCGCAAGATCCAGGAGATGAAGTACGCGGTCGCGCTCGAGAAGAAGCTGACCAAGGACCAGATCCTCGAGGGCTACCTCAACATCGCCTACTTCGGCGACGGCGCCTACGGCGTCGAGACCGCGGCGCGGCACTTCTTCTCGACCAGCGCGGCCAAGCTCACCCTGCCGCAGGCGGCGCTGCTCGCCGGCCTGGTGCAGCAGCCCGGCCGGTTCGACCCGCGCAAGAACCCCAAGGCCGCGCTCACCCGGCGCAACGTCGTGCTGGCCCGCATGCTCGCCACCGGCGCCATCACGCAGAAGCAGCACGACAGCGCCGCCAAGACCAAGATCGGCCTGAAGCTGCGCCCGGCCGGCAACGGCTGCGACAGCTCGGCCTACCCCTTCTTCTGCAACTACGTCTACCGCCAGATCCTCACCAACAAGGCGTTCGGCGCCACCGAGCAGTCCCGGCGCTCGCTGGTCTTCCGCGGCGGCCTGACGATCCGGACGACGCTCGAGCCCAAGGTGCAGGCGGCGGCGCAGAAGGCCGTGCACGACAAGGTCGCCCCCCGCAACAAGAGCAACGTCGCCGCGGCCATCTCGGTCGTCGAGCCCGGCACCGGCAAGGTGCTCGCCATGGCCCAGTCGCGCCCGTTCGGCCGCAACAAGAAGAAGGGCCAGACGACCGTCAACTACAACACCGACTCGGACTACGGCAGCAGCCGCGGGTTCCAGCCGGGGTCGACGTTCAAGGCCTTCACGCTCGCGGCGGCCCTGGCCGACGGCAAGTCGCTCAGCACCGTGATCAACGCCCCGCCCGGCGGCACGCCGTTCCCGGCGAGCGACTTCCCCAACGAGGGCTGCTGGCCGCTCGACCTGTCGACCACGCCCTACTCCCCGTTCAACTCCGAGGGTCGCGAGGTCGGCAACTACACCTTGCGCAAGATCACCGAGGACTCGGTCAACACGGCCTTCGTGCGGCTCGAGTCGGACGTCGGCGTCTGCAAGGTCAAGGCCATGGCCGAGAACCTCGGCATGCACGGCGCGGTGACGAGCACCGACGGCGGGATCGACAAGGCGACCAACGAGATCCGGCCGCGCCCGTCGATGACGCTGGGCGCGCAGGAGGTCGCCCCGCTCACCGTGGCCGCCGCCTACGCGACGTTCGCCGCCGACGGCGTGTTCTGCTCGCCGATCTCGATCACCTCGGCCACCACGCTGGCCGGCAAGTCGATCAGCGTGCCCAAGCCGTCGTGCGACCAGGCCATCGACGACAACGTCGCCCGCGGCGTCACCGCCGCGCTCGAGGACGTCATCAAGTCCGGCACCGCGGCCCGCGCCCCCAAGATCGGGCGCCCGGCCGCCGGCAAGACCGGTACCGCCAACGCCTCGCGCGCGACGTGGTTCACCGGCTACACCCCGCAGATGGCGGCCTCGGTGTGGTTCGGCAACCCCGACGTCAGCAAGCCGATGAAGAACATCGACACCGGCGAGGGCTACTACGGCAGCCAGATCTACGGCGCCACCGTGGCGGCGCCGATCTGGTCGGCCTTCATGTCCAAGGCGCTGAGCGGGATGCCGGTCGAGCAGTTCGGCAAGCCGAACGACAAGATCGTGTTCGGCGAGCGCGTCACCGTGCCGGGCGTGCAGGGGCAGAAGATCGAGGACGCGACGCGCACGCTCGAGGGCGCCGGCTTCAGCGTCACCGTCGGCTCGCCCAAGGCCTCGGCCGTGCCCGCCGGGTACGTCGCCGAGCAGAACCCGCCGGGCGGCTCGCGCGTCACCGCCGGGACGACGATCACCCTGTACCCGAGCACCGGCGTCGCCCCGCCGCCCACGCCCACGGGCGGCCCGACGGTCGGGCCGACCGGACCGGGCAACAACCCGCCCACCAAGAAGCCGCGCAAGCCCCGCAAGCGCTAGCCCGCGGTGCGTCGCGGGCCTCGCCCTGGTCCGCCGCGGTGGCGCTGTCAGCTGCTGAGCTGGCGGCGCACCTCGGCGGCCACCCGGCCGCCCTCGGCGCGCCCGGCCACGGCGGCCTGCACGACCTTCATGACCTGCCCCATCGCCGCCATGCCCTGAGCGCCGGTGTCGGCGACCGCCGACGCGACCAGCTCGGCCAGCCCGGCGTCGTCCAGCTGCGCGGGCAGGTAGCCCTCGACGACGGCCAGCTCGGCCTGCTCGCGCTCGGCCCGCTCGGGCCGGCCGCCCTCGGCGAACGCCGTGGCCGCCTCGCGACGCTTCTTGGCCTCGCGACGCAGCACCACCTGGACGTCGTCGTCGCCGAGCTCGCGCGCGACGTCGCCGGCGACCTCCTCGGTGGTGATGGCGGCGAGGACCATGCGCAGCGTGGCGGTGCGCACCTCGTCACGGGCCCGGATCGCGGCGGTCAGGTCCTCGCGCAGGGTGTCCTTGAGGCGGCTCATGCGGCGAGTCTGCCAGCCGGTGGCAGGATGGGCGCCCATGAGGCCGGTCACCGCAGCGCTGGGCGTCGCGGGGCTCGGGGCGGCGTTCGTGGCCGGCTGCGTCGTCGAGAGCCGGGCCTACGTGCTGCGCCGGGTCGAGCTGCCGGTGCTGGCACCGGGGGCGCGGTCGTTGCGCGTGCTGCACCTGTCGGACCTGCACCTCACGCCGGGCCAGCGGCTCGAGCGCGACTGGGTGCGCGGGCTGGCGGCGCTCGAGCCCGACCTCGTGGTCGACACCGGTGACAACCTGGCCCACGTCGACGCCGTGCCGAACGTGCTCGCGGCCCTCGAGCCGCTGCTCGAGCGGCCGGGGGTGTTCGTGCTGGGATCCAACGACTACTTCGCGCCGGTGCCGAAGAACCCGGCGCGCTACCTGCTGCCGCACGGCGGGCGCCGGCGGTTCACGGCGCGGCGGCTGCCGACGTCCGCGCTCGTCGACGGGCTGCGCGGCGGGGGCTGGGTCGAGCTGACCAACCGGCGCGACCGCCTGGACGTCGGCGGGCTGGGCCTGTCGTTCGTCGGCGTCGACGACCCGCACCTGGGGTACGACCGGTTCCCGCCGGCCGACGACGCGGCGCGGGCGGCGGCGACGTCGTCCGACCTGCACGTCGGCGTCACGCACGCGCCGTACACCCGCACGCTGGACGCCATGGCCGCCGACGGCGCGCGGCTGGTGCTGGCCGGGCACACGCACGGCGGGCAGCTGCGGGTGCCGGGCGTCGGGGCGCTCGTGACGAACTGCGATCTCGACCGCCGCCGCGCCCGCGGCGCGTCGCGCTGGTGGACCGGCGCCGCCCGCGTGGCCGCCGACCACCTGCCGCCCGCCGACGCCGCGTGGCTGCACGTGAGCGCCGGGCTGGGCACCTCGCCGTACACGCCGGTGCGGTTCTGCTGCCGCCCCGAGGCCACCCTGCTCACCCTCACCGCCCCCTGACCTCTTTCCCTCGCCGGTGCCGGTTTCCCTCCCAGATGCCGCTGCGGCAGGCCCTCCAGCGGCACGGGTGAGGGAAAGCGGCTCTGGTGGGGGAACCGATTTCAGGACGGCGGCCGGGCTCGGCTACGATGACACGGCTCAGCCACGGGGTGTGGCGCAGCTTGGTAGCGCGCGTCGTTCGGGACGACGAGGCCGCAGGTTCAAATCCTGTCACCCCGACGCACGTGGAGGCCGGACGGCAGCAGCCGCTCCGGCCTCCTGCACGTCCGGGGGCAGAGGCGCATACTCGGGCGATGAGCGCTGAGAGCCCCGAGGGCACCGTCGAGGTCGACCCGGGCGTGCCGCCGTCCGGCACCGGGTGCCAGGAGTGCGAGGCCGCGGGCGGCTGGTGGTTCCACCTGCGGCGCTGCGCCGCGTGCGGTCACGTCGGCTGCTGCGACACCTCGCCGAACCAGCACGCCACCGCGCACTTCCGTGCCACCGGCCACCCAGTGATGCAGAGCTTCGAGCCGGGCGAGGACTGGTTCTGGGACTTCCGCACCGAGGAGGCGGTCGAGGGTCCGCGGCTGGCCGACCCGCAGAGCCGGCCCGACGACCAGGGCGTGCCCGGCCCGACCGAGCGCGTGCCCGAGGACTGGCGCAGCCACCTCAACTGACCTCGCGCCACCGCGGCGGACGTCGCGTGGCAGGCTCGCGCCATGAGCACGCCAGACTGGGAAGCCCGGTTCCGCGCCCGCCGGCTCGGCCTGCCGCACGCCGCCCGCGACGCCGAGCACCGCACGGTCGCGGTCGCCACCACCGCCGACGGCACGATCGAGCTGCACTGGTGGACCGTCGGGGACGACGAGCCCACGCCGGCCACGCACCGGCCCGAGGGCACGGCGCACGGGGGCCTGGACCCCGCCGGCGAGCAGCTGTGGTGGTTCGACGACCGCAAGGGCGACGAGCGCGGCGTCTGGGTGCGCCAGCCCTACGGCTCCGAGCCCGGCTCGCACGAGCCCGCCACCGACCTGTCGCACGCCTACAGCGCGGGCCTCGCGCTGGGTGACGACGGCCTCGCGGTGGTGGGCAGCACCGACGAGGAGTACGGCGTGCGGGTGCACGTGGTGCCGCGCGGCGAGCCGGCCCGGCTGCTGTACGAGCACGTCGAGGAGGCCTACGTCGGCGACCTCTCGCGCGACGGCTCGCTCGTCGTCCTCGCGCACAGCGAGCACGGCGACTCTCGCCACCCCGCGGTACGGGTCGTGCGCACCGCCGACGGCAGCACCGTCGCCGACCTCTGGGACGGCGAGGGCAAGGGCCTGCACCCGCTCGGGTTCTCACCGGTGCCCGGCGACCAGCGGGTGCTCGTCAGCCACGAGCGGGACGGCGTGCCCGCCCTGCTCGTCTGGGACCCGGTCGACGGCACCGACCGGCCGCTGCCGCTCGACCTGCCTGGCGAGGTCGAGGACGCCGACTGGTGGCCCGACGCGCGCAGCGTCCTCGTCGCCGTCTCGCACGAGGCCCGCACCCGCCTGTTCAGCGTCGACCTGGAAAACGTTGCGGCACAGCCGTTCGGGCCGTCGTCCGGCACCGTGACGTCGTTCGACGTGCACTCCGACGGCGAGGTCTGGGCGTCGTGGTCGTCCGCCGCGCAGCCCACGTCGGTGCGCCGGCTGGACGTCGAGCGGGTGGACGACGGCGAGGTGCTGCTGCGCCCGCCCGGCCCGGCCGCCCCGCCCAGCGTGGCCGTCGAGGACCTCTGGGTCGACGGCCCCGGGGGCCGCATCCACGCGCTGCTGCGGCGACCGACGTCCACCGGAGCCGTTGCGGCGCAAGGGAAGCTGCCGCTCGTCGTCGAGGTGCACGGCGGCCCGACCCACCACGAGGTGGACTCGTTCGCTCCTTACCCCAGCACGTGGGTCGACCAGGGCTTCGCCGTCGTGCAGGTCAACTACCGCGGCTCGACCGGCTACGGCTCGGCCTGGCGCGACGCGCTGGAGGACCGGGTCGGGCACGTCGAGCTCGAGGACGTGCTCGCCGTCCGCGACCACCTGGTCGAGAGCGGCATGGTCGACGGCGAGCGGGTCGTCCTGGCCGGGGCGTCGTGGGGCGGCTACCTGACGCTGCTCGGCCTCGGCACCCAGCCCGGACGGTGGGCGCTCGGCCTGGCGGGAGTGCCGGTGGCGGACTACGTCGCTGCCTACGAGGACGAGATGGAGGGGCTCAAGGCGTTCGACCGCTCGCTGTTCGGCGGCTCCCCGACCGAGGTGCCCGAGCGGTACCGTGACTCGAGCCCGATCACCTACGTCGAGCAGGTCGACGTCCCGGTGCTGGTGCTGGCCGGCGAGAACGACCCGCGCTGCCCGATCCGGCAGATCGACAACTACCTGGCCCGGCTGGCCGACCTCGGGGTGCCGCACCAGGTGTACCGCTACGACGCCGGCCACGGCTCGCTGGTCGACGACGAGCGGGTGCGGCAGATGCGGGTCGAGCTCGACTTCGTCGCCGAGCACCTCCCCCGCTGACCCCGAGCCGTTGCGTCCGAAGATCTGGTCGCGGTAGCGACCGATCCTTCGGACGCTAGGCACCCGGCCGGACGGCGGGGGCGGGCTCAGGCGGAGCGCAGGTCGCGCGCGAGGTCGAGCAGCTCGTGGACGGCGGGACGCAGCGGCCGCAGCCGCGACAGCCCGACCAGCTTGTCGAGCAGCGGAGCCGTGCGGCGCACCAACATCCGGGTGCGCTTCTGCCCGGGGGTCTTGTCGTGCACCCACATCAGCACCACCCCCATGTGCGCCAGCCACATCAGCTCGGGCAGCTCGGCCCGCAGCCTCGCGTCGGCCTTGGTCTCGGCACCCTCGACCACCGAGCGCATGATCGCCGTCGAGGCCTCGCGCGCCGGTGTGCTCTGCGAGCTGAACGGGCTGAGCGGGCTGTCGGGCGACGCCGCCACGGTGAAGAACTGCCCGGCGAACTCGTGGTACCGCTCGGCGACGTCGACGAACGCCTCCTCGCACCGCAGCCACCGGTCGGCCAGCGACGTCGCGCCCGCCATCCGCCGCTCGGCCTCGACGGCGTGCAGCGCCTGCATCTGGTCGTAGAACCCCTGCACCAGGTGCTCTTTGGACCCGAAGTAGTAGTACGCGTTGCCGAGGCTCACGCCGGCCCGCTCGGCCACGGCGCGCATCGTCGTCCGGGCGTAGCCGCGCTCGTCGAAGAGCTCGAGCGCCGCGGCCACGATGCGCGCACGCGTCTGCTCGCCGCGGGCCGTCGCGGGCCCCGGGGTCTCGTCAGCCGGCACGAGGTGCACGGTACCCAGCCCCGTAAGGCGGCGACCCGCCCGTGGCGCACGACGGGGGCGGCGCGGACCCCTGCACCCGCGCCGCCACCGCCAGCGCCGTCGACCGCGCGTACGGCCGCCACCGCGGCTGCGCCAGCCGGTCGGCCAGCCCGCGGTGCGCCGCCGTCGCCCACAAGCACGCGATCCACGCGTCGCCCGCGGTCCAGACCGCGCCGGTGTCGGCGACGACCGTGACCTCCTCGCGCGTGCGGTCGTGGTCGATCCACGGGAACCGCCGGCGCGCGTCGTCCGAGCCGCACGGCACCCACTCGAGCGGCACCAGCTGCGCCGTGCCCTCGAGCCAGCCCCGCACCCACCGGCACAGCGGGCAGCCGGCGTCGTAGAGCACGGTCAACCGCCGGACGGCGGGAGCGGACGGCGCGCGCACGGTCAGGCCTGCTGGGGCGCGGCCGAGCCGGGCAGCTGCCACGGGTTCGCCGGACCTTGAGCGCTCGGCGGCACCGGCGGCACGGGCTGGTGGGCGAGGCGGTTGTGCCGACGCAGCCGCGACAGCACGAACAGGTTGCCGAAGTGCATGGCGCCCAGCACCAGCAGCACCCCGCCGAGCTTGCGCGACAGCGCCTCGACGGCCGAGCGGGCGTCGGGCACGGCGTCGCCGATCTTCAGCGCGAACGCGACGTAGCCGAGGTTGATCAGCCAGAAGCCGACGACCAGCAGGTGGTTGACCGCGCGGGCCATCTTCTCGTCGCCGTCGAAGACGTCGACCAGGAACAGTGCGCCGTTGCGGAACAGCGTGCGGGCCACCCAGGCGGTCAGCGCGATGCTGACGGCCGAGTAGGCGACGTAGCTGACGAGGACGGGGTCCATGCGGAGCTCCTTGCTAGACGGTGGGAAGGGGACGGCGCCGAGCGCGGAGCCGCCGGACGAGCAGCACGTCCACGACCGCCGCGAGCAGCAGCAGGGCGACACCGAGCGCCAGGACGGTGGGCTGGAACCACACCGCGGGCACGTCCTCGGGGTTCATCACGACCTGCTCCCCGCCGCCGGTGACGCCGAAGCCGCTGCCCGAGCTGGACGACGGGCTCGCCCCGGGGACGAGGGCCAGCAGCCCGTAGCCGACGTAGAACGCCGGCACGGCCACGACGCTGGCGGGCAGCGTGAGCGCTGCCGCCGCCAGGTAGAACCCGGGACTTGCGGTCACCAGCCAGCCCACGGCGAGCGCGCCGACCAGCAGGACGTACACCGCTTCCAGCGGGCTGGGGCGCAACGACCTCATCGCGTGCTCCTGACGTCGAGTTGAACGTGTTCAAGACAGACCGTAGCGCAGAACTTGAACGCGTTCAAGAGCCAGGACGCGACCGGACGACGAAGGGCACCGGCCGCTCGGCCGGTGCCCTTCGCGAGGTGGTGGGGAGCTAGCGCCCGGTGCCGCCGTAGACGACGGCCTCGACCTCGGTGGCGTCCAGCCCGAAGGCGGTGTGCACGGCGCGCACGGCGGCGTCGACGTCGTCCGCGCGGGTCACGACCGAGATGCGGATCTCGGAGGTCGAGATCATCTCGATGTTGACGCCGGCCGCCGCGAGCGCCTCGAAGAAGGTGGCCGAGACCCCGGGGTGGGTGCGCATGCCGGCACCGACGAGCGACACCTTGCCGATCTGGTCGTCGTACTGCAGCGAGGCGAAGCCGACCTCGGACTGGATCGCCTCGAGCGTCTGCATGCCGATGACGCCGTCGGTCTTGGGCAGCGTGAACGAGACGTCGGTCAGCCCCGTCGCCGCGGCCGAGACGTTCTGCACGATCATGTCGATGTTGATCTCGGCCTTGGCCACGGCCTGGAAGATCGCGGCCGCCTTGCCGGGGAGGTCGGGCACGCCGACCACGGTGATCTTGGCCTCGCCGCGGTCGTGCGAGACACCCGAGATGATCGCCTGCTCCATGTCCTGCCCGTCCTCGTCAGATCCGTCGATGGGGGTGTCGATGACCCAGGTGCCCTCGCGCCGGCTGAACGACGAGCGCACGTGCACGGGCATCCGGTAGCGCCGCGCGTACTCGACGCAGCGCAGGTGCAGCACCTTGGTGCCGCAGGCCGCCATCTCGAGCATCTCCTCGCTCGTGATGCGCGCCAGCCGCCGCGCGGTCGGCACGATCCGCGGGTCGGCGGTGAACACGCCGTCGACGTCGGTGTAGATCTCGCAGACGTCGGCTCCGAGCGCGGCGGCGAGCGCCACGGCCGTGGTGTCCGAGGCGCCGCGGCCGAGCGTGGTGATCTCCTTGGTGTCCTGGCTGACGCCCTGGAACCCGGCGACGATCGCGACGGCGCCGTCGTCCAGCGCCTGGCGGATCCGGCCCGGCGTGATGTCGATGATCCGCGCCTTGCCGTGCACCGAGTCGGTGATCACGCCCGCCTGGCTGCCGGTGTAGGAGCGGGCCTGGTGACCGAGGTCCTGGATGGCCATGGCCAGCAGCGCCATCGAGATGCGCTCGCCCGCGGTGAGCAGCATGTCGAGCTCGCGCGCGGCGGGCAGCGGCGAGACCTGCTGGGCCAGGTCGCGCAGGTCATCCGTGGTGTCGCCCATGGCCGAGACCACGACGACGACCTGGTTGCCGGCCTGGGCGGTGTCGACGATGCGGTGGGCGACCCGCTTGATGCTCTCGGCGTCGGCGACGGAGGAGCCTCCGTACTTCTGCACGACCAGGCCCACGGTGTCCTCCGGATGCTGCGACGACTCGGCGGCGAGTCTACCGAGCAGGCGCGACGGCTCCCCGGCCGGCCGGATGCCGAGACGCGCGTCTCGGCGCACGGGCAGCCCGGGCAGGACTACCGTCTGCGCCATGAGCCTGCGCCCCGCCGTCGTCGAGCTGGTCGTCACCGACATGGCCGCGACCCTCGCCTTCTACCGCCTGCTGGGCCTCGAGCTGCCGGACGACGCGGACACCGAGCCGCACGTCGAGCTCGACCTCGGGGCGATGAAGCTCGCGTTCGACACCGAGGACACGATCCGCAGCTTCGACGCCGGCTGGACGCCGCCGACCGGCGGGCACCGGGTGGCGCTCGCGTTCGAGTGCGACAGCGCCGCGCACGTCGACACGACCTACGCGCGCATCACCGCCGCCGGCCACACCGGTCACCTCGCACCCTTCGACGCGTTCTGGGGGCAGCGGTACGCCGTGGTGCACGACCCGGACGGCGTGCCGGTCGACCTCTTCGCCGCCTCGAACCCGGCGGAGGAGGGCGTGACCCCGGCCTGAGCCGGTCGGGTGGCATGCTCCCGCGCATGGCCGTCCACCACCCCGCGACGATCGTCCCGACCAAGCAGCAGCTGCTGGAGGACTGGGTGCCGCGCCAGCCGTGGGCGTCAGGCGTCGACACCTCGACGCTCACCCGGCTCGGCGCCTACCGGTTCGACGACCCGGACGGCGAGGTCGGCGTCGAGACCCACCTGGTGGGCACCGCCGGCGGCCAGGTGCTGCGGTGCCGCTCACCTACCGGGGCTCGCCCCTGACCGGCGCGGACGACGCGCTCGCGACCACGATGACGCACACGACGCTCGGCGACCGGTGGGTCTACGACGCCTGCCACGACCCGGTCTACGTGGCGACGCTGGTGACGGCGGTCGTCACCGGCGGCCGCGAGGCCGACCTGTTCCTCGCCGCGGACGACGGCCGGCTCGTGCCCGAGCCGATGACCACGCACGTGCGCGGCAGCCGGTCGCCCGGCCGGACGGTGCCCGCGCTGCAGCCACCGCAGGTCACCCACGACGGCACCGTGACGTCGGTCGCCGCCGGCGTCGTCATCGCCCTGCAGCGCGTGCCGCTGCCGGTGCGCGCGGGAGCGGCGGCGACGCTGACCGGCACCTGGCCGGGTCAGAGCACGCCGTTGCTCCTCGCGGAGGTCGAGCTACCCGGCTAGGGGTGCAGGGCGTCGAACTCGGCGTCGGCCACGACGTCGTCGTCGGCGTCCAGCCGCAGGTGGGCCAGGATCGACTGGACGACGCGCAGCGCGCTGGCCGCGCGCGAGCCCCAGCTCGACAGGTAGGAGAACTGCCACCACCACAGCGCCTCGTCGACGCGGCCGGACTCGAAGTGCCGCAGGCCGTGCGAGAGGTCGGAGGCGACGGTGGCCAGGTCGCCGGCGAGCGAGCCGTGCACGACCTCGGCCGAGACCACGGGGTCGACGACGTCGACGTACTCGTCCAGCCCCTCGAGGACGTTGGTCAGCGCGCCGTGCAGCGGGTCGACGTCCGGCTCGGGCCCGGCGTCGGGCTCGAACCGCTCGGACGGGACGACGTCGCCGATCGCCCCGAGGCGGGCGCCGGCCACGAGCACCTGGCTCACGGCGAGCAGCACGATCGGCAGCGCGACGTCCGGGCTGGTGCCGCTGGCCACGGTGGTGGTCGCCTCGAGGTAGGCGCGGACGTCGAGCGCGGTGTCGGCGGCCAGCCGGACCAGCTCGCCCCGCTCGTCCTCGGCGCGCTCGAAGCCGGTGGGTGCGTCAGACATCGAGCAGTCTCCTTCCCTCGAACGCTCGACCGAGCGTGATCTCGTCGGCGTACTCGAGGTCGCCCCCGACCGGCAGACCGGACGCGATCCGGGTGATCCGCAGCCCCATCGGCCGCAGCAGGCGGGCGAGGTACGTGGCCGTGGCCTCGCCCTCGAGGTTCGGGTCGGTGGCGATGATGACCTCGGTGACCGCCCCGTCGGCGAGCCGCGTCATCAGCTCGCGGGTGCGCAGGTCGTCCGGCCCGACGCCGTCGATCGGGCTGATCGCGCCGCCGAGCACGTGGTAACGGCCGCGGAACTCGCGGGTCTTCTCGATCGCCACGACGTCCTTGGGCTCCTCGACGACGCACAGCACCGTGGCGTCGCGGCGCGGGTCGCGGCAGATGCGGCACAGCTCGTCCTCGGACACGTTGCCGCACGTGCTGCAGAAGCGGACCTTGTCCTTGACCTCGGTCAGCGCCAGCACCAGGCGGCGGACGTCGGCGGGCTCGGCCGCGAGCAGGTGGAACGCGATGCGCTGGGCGCTCTTGGGCCCGACCCCGGGCAGCCGCCCGAGCTCGTCGATGAGGTCCTGCACGACACCTTCGTACACACGCGGCAGCCTACGTGCTCCCGCCGACGATCACGCGCTCGCCGGGCGGGTGGTCAGGAGTCGGTCTCGTCGATCACGGTGCCGCCGAGCAGCCGCTCGACGACCGGCCGGCCGACCAGGTCGCTGTCGTCGGCGTCGTCGTCGTCGACGCTCGGGACGTCGTCGACCGGCGCCACGCGCGTCGAGACCGGACGACGGGCCTGCTCGACCGCGGCGCGCGCGGCCTGCGCTCGTGACGGCGGCGGCTGCTGGGCGACCGGCGGTGGGGCTGGTTCGGGCTCCGGGTCGGGCTCGGGCTCGTCGCGCGGGGGCGGCGGACCCCAACCGTCGGGCTCGTCCGGCACCGGCGGGGTTCCGCGGTCGGCCGACGCCGGCGCCGGGGC
>NZ_BAAGXY010000041.1:0-28997 GCF_054779595.1 Angustibacter peucedani | reverse complement strand
GCCGCCCGCGGCGGTCGACGAGCTGCGCGCCGCGCTCGGGAGCGCCGCCCTGGTCGAGTACCTCGCCGTCGACGGCGAGCTGCTGGCCCTGACGCTGGCGGGCGACGACGCGCCCGGCCCCCGCGGGCCGCGCCTGCACCGGCTCGGCCCGCTGGACGGCGTCCAGGACCCGTTGCTGCACCTGCAGTTCGCCCTCGGCCGGTTGGCCACCGGCCGGGGCAGCGGTGCTGCGCTGGCGGCCGCGCTGGCCGGTGCGTGCCAGGCCGCGGACGAGCTCGACGCCCGGCTGCTCGCCCCGCTGGGCGACCTCGGCGGGGGAGCGCTCGTGGTGGCGCCGACCGAGGCCCTGCACGCCGTGCCGTGGAGCATGCTCGGCACCGCCGCCCGCGGTCCGCTCCACCTCGTGCGGTCGGGCACGGCCTGGCTGGGCGCGGTCGAGCACCGCCGCCGGGCGCGCGAGAGCCGGGAGCGGGCGGCCGACGTCTTCGTCACCGGTCCCGACGTCTCGCTGGCTCCGGTGCGCGCCGCGGACGGCCCGGACGCCGAGCGGGCCGGCGTGGTGACGGTCGACGGCCCGGCCGCGACCGTGGCGCGCACCATGGCGCTGCTGGACGGCGCGGGCGTCGCGCACGTGGCCGCGCACGGCACCTTCCGGTCCGACAACCCCATGCTGTCGTCGCTGCGGCTGGCCGACGGGCTGCTCACCGTCTACGACCTGGAGGCGCTCGAGCGCACGCCGCGGCTCGTCGTCCTGGCGGCGTGCCACTCCGCGGCGGCGCAGGTGCTGCCCGGCAACCAGCTGCTCGGCGTCGCGCACGCGCTGCTGACGCTCGGTGCCGCCGGGGTCGTGGCCACGACGCTGCCGACCCCGGACGCCGAGACCGCCGTGCTGATGGACGCGCTGCACGACGAGCTGGACCGCGGGCTGGACGCCGGCGAGGCGTTGCACCGCGCCCGCGCCCGCCTCGACCTCGGCACCCCGGCCGGGATCGCGACGAGCGCGGGCTTCGACCTCTACGGCTGCTGAACCGCCGTCTGCTCGGCCGGAGCCGCGGCCTGGGCCGGCACCGCGCCGCTGCCCGGCGTGGGCAGGTGCAGCTCGGTGCGCGGCACGAACCGCCGCCCGTACCCGTCGCGCGGCAGCGCCCCGAGCTCGGCCAGCAGGTCGGCGGCGACCTGGGCCGCGGTGCGACCGGGGGACAGCGAGGCGCGGTGCGCGATCTCGGCCGCCACGACCGGAGCCGCGAAGGACGTGCCGCTCCAGGTGGCCCACCCGGTGAACTGCCCGTCGTCCGGGTCGGGTCCGCGGCGGCCGTCGACGTAGCTGCTGTGCAGGTCGACGCCCGGGGCGCACACGTCGACCCACGGGCCGTAGTTGCTGAACGCGGCGGGCTCGCCCGTGCGGCTGTCGTAGGCGGCGACGGCGACGACGCGCGGGAACGCGGCCGGCCAGAACTGCCGCCGGCGGCCGTTGTTGCCGGCGGCGGCCACGACGACCCGGCTCGGGTCGAGCGCGTCGAGCGCGGCCTCCAGCGCGCGCGGACGACGGTCGTGCCGGGTGTAGCCGCCGAGCGACAGGTTGAGCACCGGCGCGGTCGTCTCGGCGACGCCCAGCGCGACTGTGAGGTCGTCGCCGAACCCGCTGGAGTTCAGCACCTTGCGCTGCTCCATGCCCAGGCCCGGCGCCACCCGCTGCACCACGCCGCAGATGAACGTGCCGTGCCCGGCCTCGGTGTCGAGGTAGGAGTTGCTGTCCTCGTCGAGCATGTCGACGTCGGTGCCGTCCTGGCCCAGCAGCATGGCCGAGAAGAACGGGTGGGTCGGCGCCGCGACCCCGGTGTCGAGCACCGCGAGGTGCGCGGTGCTGCCGGCCGGCAGCGCGCCCTGCGGCAGCGGCAGCGTCGCGGCCAGCTGCGGCTCGGTGGCCGGGCCGCCCTCGTAGTACCACTCGCCGGTGAAGACGTGGTTGAGCTCGACGTGCGAGCCGCGGGCCCGCACCCGCCCGTCGATGGCCCGGTGCAGCTCGGGCAGGCCGACGGACGCGTCGACCATCCACCGCTGGACGTCGACGCCGCGGCGGGAGAACCGTGCGTTGGTCGCCTCGTCCTCGGTGACCGCGTCGCGGCCGACCTCCGAGCGCAGCACGTCGACCGCGCCGCGGCCCAGCAGCAGCTGGCCCGGTCGGTACAGGTAGCCGTCGGCTGCGCGCTCGACGCGCAGGCCCTGCCGGCCCTTCTTGGTGAGCTGGTGGTCGAGCGCCGCGCTGCGGCGGTGCTGCCAGGTGGGGGGAGCGTCCATGACCGTCCTTCGTCCGCGGGTGTCGATGCAGGGGAGCTGCGCTACGAGCGGTGCCAGCGCGGGGGTCGGGAGCAGTCTGCTCCCGACCCCCGCGTCTCAGCCACCGGTTCCGGCCGATCGAGGGGCCGGTTCCCACCACCACAGCGGCTGCTCGGCCGCCCACGAGACGTCCGCGCCCCCTGCGCGCGCACGGCGACGGGCGGCGACGACCTTCGCCCGGGCTCGGGCCGCTGCGGCCCGCCGGGCCCGGGACTGCCGTTCGCTCAGCACCATCGACCGCTCCGTCCAGTGGGTGGCGTGACGGGTTCGCAGCCGTCACGACAGAGCAGAGCCGCGGGCGGGCGTCCTGATACACCCCGGACGGGGGAAACTTCCGGCGCGCTGCGCCGCCGGGCTAGAGCGAGGACGCGTGCAGGGTGTCGCAGGCGTTGAGATCGCCCGCCTGGTAGCCCTTGGTGAACCAGCGCTGGCGCTCCTCGGACGACCCGTGCGTCCACGACTCGGGGTCGACCCGGCCCTGGGACTTCTTCTGGATCCGGTCGTCACCGACGGCCGAGGCCGCCGAGAGCGCCGAGTTGATGTCGTCCTGGGTCAGCGGCTTCAAGAAGGTGGTGCCGTCGGCGTCCTGGGTGCTGCTCGCGCTGTGCGCCCAGACGCCGGCGAAGCAGTCGGCCATCAGCTCGATGCGCACCGAGCCGGAGTCCGCGCCCTGCGGGTCCTGCTGGGCGGCGTCGAGCACCCCGAGCAGGTCTTGCACGTGGTGGCCGTACTCGTGGGCCACGACGTACTCCTGGGCCAGCGCGCCGTCGTCCGCGCCGAACCGGCTGGTGAGCTCGTCGAAGAAGCTGGCGTCGATGTACACCTTCTTGTCGGTGGGGCAGTAGAACGGCCCCACCTGGTTGGACGCCGTGCCGCACGCGCTCTGGGTCTGGCCGGAATAGAGCACGGTCTTGGCCTGCGTGTACTGCCGGCCGCCGTCCTTCGGCAGCGCGTCGGCCCAGTAGTCCTGCACGCTGTTCACGGTGCCGACGACGCGGCACTCGGCGTCGCGGTTGGCGTCGGCGCCGCTCTTGCACTGCTCGCCGACGGTGCTCTGGCCCGGCTCTGCCGGCTGTCCCGGGGTGCCGGTGATCGCGCTGGTGTCGACGCCGAAGACGAGGCCCAGCACCAGGATGATGAGCCCCGCGCCGCCGCCGATGGCGATGCCCCCGCGGCCGCGCCCGCCCGACTCGACCTGGCTGGTGTCGAGCCGTGCGTCGTCGTTGAAGCTCACGTCGCCTCCTGGCCTCACGGCGTCCGGGGTCCCCCGACCTGCCGCGTAGACTAGCCATGAGATCGGCCGCACGCCCTGGCGACGACCCGCAGGAGCCGGCTTGCAGCGCAGCCGTCCGCCCGTCGTCCGTCCCCGTGCGAGAGGTACCTCCCCGTGATCACCGCGACCGCCCTCGAGGTGCGCGCCGGCGCGCGCGTGCTGATCGAGGCCGCGACCTTCCGGGTGGCCGACGGCGACCGCGTCGGCCTGGTCGGGCGCAACGGCGCCGGCAAGACCACGCTGACCAAGATCCTGGCCGGCCAGGGCCAGCCGGCTGCCGGCTCGGTCGCGACGTCCAGCGACGTCGGCTACCTGCCGCAGGACCCGCGCACGGGGGACCTCGAGGTGCTCGCGCGCGACCGCATCCTGTCGGCCCGCGGCCTGGACGCCGTCGTGCGCGACCTGCGCACGACCGAGTCGCGGATGGCCAGCGCGGACGACGAGACGCGCGAGAAGGCCATGGCGCGCTACAGCCGCCTCGACGCCGAGTTCCAGGCGCGCGGCGGGTACGCCGCCGAGAGCGAGGCCGCGAGCATCGCCAGCAGCCTCGCCCTGCCCGAACGGGTGCTCGGCCAGCCCTTGCGCACCCTCTCCGGCGGTCAGCGGCGCCGCGTCGAGCTGGCCCGCATCCTGTTCAGCGGCGCCGGCACCCTGCTGCTCGACGAGCCCACCAACCACCTCGACGCCGACTCCATCGCCTGGCTGCGCGACTACCTCAAGGCCTTCCGCGGCGGGCTGGTCATCATCAGCCACGACGTCTCGCTGCTCGAGGTGGTCGTCAACCGCGTCTTCCACCTCGACGCCAACCGGGCCGAGGTCGACATCTACAACGTCGGCTGGAAGGCCTACCTCGACCAGCGCGAGACCGACGAGCGGCGGCGCAAGCGCGAGCGGGCCAACGCCGAGAAGAAGGCGGCGACGCTGCTCTCGCAGGCCGACAAGATGCGGGCCAAGGCCACCAAGGCCGTCGCGGCGCAGAACATGGCCCGCCGGGCCGAGCGGCTGCTGGCCGGGCTCGACGAGCAGCGGGTGTCGGACAAGGTCGCCAAGCTGCGCTTCCCCGACCCGGCGCCCTGCGGCCGCACGCCGCTGACCGCCACCGGCCTGTCCCGCTCGTACGGCTCGCTCGAGGTGTTCACCGACGTCGACCTGGCCGTCGACCGCGGCAGCAAGGTCGTGGTGCTCGGGCTCAACGGCGCCGGCAAGACGACGCTGCTGCGCATGCTGGCCGGGATCGACCCGCCCGACACCGGCGACGTCCACCCGGGCCACGGGCTGCGGCTCGGCTACTACGCGCAGGAGCACGAGACCCTCGACACCGAGCGCACCGTGCTCGAGAACATGCGCACCGCCGCGCCCGACCTCGGCGACACCGAGGTGCGCAAGGTGCTGGGCTCGTTCCTGTTCAGCGGCGACGACGCCGACAAGCCGGTGCGGGTGCTCTCCGGCGGCGAGAAGACCCGGTTGGCGCTGGCCACGCTGGTGGTGAGCAGCGCCAACGTGCTGCTGCTGGACGAGCCGACCAACAACCTCGACCCGGCCAGCCGCGACGAGGTGCTCGGGGCCCTGCGCACCTACCGCGGGGCCGTCGTCCTCGTCACGCACGACGAGGGAGCGGTGCACGCGCTCGAGCCCGAGCGGGTGCTGCTGCTGCCGGACGGCGACGAGGACCTCTGGAGCACGGACTACGCCGACCTGGTGTCGCTGGCCTGAGCACGACCTGTGCTGCACACCACAGGTCCCCCTCAGTTCTGAGTGGCGGACCGGTCGGGCATCTCGCACGATGGACGGACCCCGATCGAAGGAGGTCCCGTGACCGCCGTGAAGAAAGGCGCGCGACTCACGGGTGACGAGCGCTCGAGGATGGCCTCGACCGTCACCCAGCTGTACAGCCAGGGCAAGAGCATTCGCGACATCTCGGCCGAGACCGGCCGGAGCTACGGGTTCGTGCACCGGGTGCTCAGCGAGAGCGACCTCTCGCTGAGGGGTCGGGGCGGCGCCACCCGCCGTCGCAGCGGGTAGGCACCAGCACCCCGGCCGGGGTCGGCCCGGGGCCCGGTTAGGCTCCCGCTCATGCCTGGAGCCGCCGTGGACGTCGACCCCGCCCTGCTCGCCGCCGGGTCGGTGGTGGTCTCGCGCGACGCCGCCGTCCTGACGCTGACCCTGAGCCGGCCCGAGGCGCGCAACGCCCAGACGCCGGACACCTGGCGCGCGCTGGCCGCCGTCGGCGCCGCCCTACCGGACGACGTCCGGGTCGTCGTCGTGCGCGGCGAGGGGGCCTCGTTCAGCGCCGGCCTGGACCGTCGTATGTTCACGCCCGAGGGCATCCCCGGCGAGCAGTCCTTCCTCGAGATGGCGGCCCTGCCGCCGGACGAGGTCGACGCGGTGATCCAGGGCTTCCAGGCCGGCTTCAGCTGGCTGCGCGACGAGCGCGTGGTCAGCGTGGCGGCCGTCCAGGGGCACGCGGTGGGGGCCGGCTTCCAGCTGGCCCTGGCCTGCGACCTGCGGGTGGTGGCGGACGATGTCCAGCTGGCCATGCGCGAGACGAGCCTCGGGCTGGTGCCGGACCTCACCGGCACCTGGCCGCTGGTGCAGGCCATGGGCTACAGCCGGGCGCTGGAGGTCTGCGTCACCGGCCGCTGGATCGGCGCCGACGAGGCCGTGCGCACCGGGCTGGCGGCGTTGTCGGTGGAACGTGGTCACCTGGACGACGCGGTGGCCGACCTGGTCGACGCGCTCACGGCACCCGACGCGGGCGCCGTCCGGGCGACCAAGGCCCTCCTGCAGGGTGCGGCGCAGCGCACCGCCACCGAGCAGGAGGCCGCCGAGCGGCTCGCCCAGGCGGGCCGCTTCGCGGCGCTGCGGGAAGCAGCAGGTGCCGCCGGGCGTTGACGCCCGGGGCACGACGGCCGTCGGCTGACGGCCCGGTGAGGAGATTGCATGTCGATGGGTGGCGGGATGGGCCGCGCCAGCGGGTCGTTCATGAGCTCGATGCGGCGAGACCCGTCGGTCAAGCAGGTGGCGCTGCGGCCCGGCGTCGCGCGGCGGATCGTCGGCTTCGCGCGGCCGTTCCGCACGAAGATCCTGGCGTTCCTCGCGCTGGTCGTCGTCGACGCGGTGCTCGTCGTCGCGACCCCGCTGCTGCTGCAGCGGATCATCGACGAGGGCGTGCTGAAGGACGACCGCCGCGTCGTGGTCACCTCGGCGCTGCTCGTCGCCGCGCTGGCGGTCTTCGACGCCGCGCTCGGGCTGGTCGAGCGGTTCCTGTCGTCGAGCATCGGCGAGGGCCTGATCTACCGGCTGCGCGTGCAGGTCTTCGCCCACGTGCAGCGCATGCCCATCGCCTTCTTCACCCGCACCCAGACCGGCTCGCTGGTCACCCGGCTCAACAGCGACGTCATCGGGGCGCAGCAGGCCTTCACGTCCACGCTGTCGTCGGTGGTGTCGAACGTCGTGACCCTCGTGGTCGTGCTGATCACGATGCTCGCGCTGTCGTGGCAGATCACCGTCGTCGCGCTGCTGATGCTCCCGCTGTTCGTGGTGCCAGCCCAGCTGCTCGGACGACGGCTGGCCAGCATCAGCCGCGAGGCCATGGGTCTCAACGCCGACATGGGCCAGACGATGACCGAGCGCTTCAACGTGGCCGGCGCGCTGCTGGTCAAGATCTTCGGCCAGCTGCCCCGCGAGGAGGTGGCATTCTCGGCCAAGGCCGGGCGGGTGCGCGACATCGGCGTGCGGTCGGCCATGTACGGCCGGTTCCTGTTCACGGCGCTGACCCTCGTGGCCGCGCTGGCCACCGCGCTGGTCTACGGGGCGGGGGGATGGTTCGTGATCGACGGCACCCTCGGGGTGGGCGCGCTGGTCGCCATGGCCGCCCTGCTCGGGCGCCTGTACGGGCCCCTGACCGCGCTGTCGAACGTGCAGGTCGACGTGATGACCGCCCTGGTGAGCTTCGACCGGGTCTTCGAGGTGCTCGACCTCGAGCCGCTGGTGCGCGACAAGCCCGGCGCCGTCGAGCTGCCCGCCGAGGCGTCGTCCGTCGAGTTCGACCACGTGGCCTTCCGGTACCCGCGGGCCGACGAGGTCTCGCTGGCGTCGCTGGAGTCGGTGGCCGTGCTCGATCAGAGCGAGCCGGCCCAAGTGCTGCACGACGTGACCTTCCGGGCCGAGGCCGGGCAGGTGGTCGCGCTCGTCGGGCCGTCCGGCGCGGGAAAGTCCACGATCACCCACCTGGCCTCGCGGCTCTACGACGTGCGGGGTGGCGCGGTGCGGATCGGCGGCGTCGACGTCCGCGACGTCACGCTGGAGTCGCTGCACCGCACGATCGGCGTGGTGAGCCAGGACGCGCACATGTTCCACGACACGATCCGCGGCAACCTGCTGCTGGCCCGCCCCGACGCCACCGACGACGAGCTCGTGCAGGCCTGCCGCGACGCCCAGATCTGGCCGCTGGTCGCGGCGCTGCCCGAGGGCCTCGACACCGTGGTCGGCGACCGCGGCTACCGGCTGTCCGGCGGCGAGAAGCAGCGCCTGGCCCTGGCGCGGCTGCTGCTGAAGGCGCCGTCCGTCGTGGTGCTCGACGAGGCCACCGCGCACCTGGACTCCGAGAGCGAGGCCGCGGTGCAGCGCGCGCTGGCGACCGCGCTCGTCGGTCGCACCGCCATCGTCATCGCGCACCGGCTCTCGACGATCCGCGACGCCGACCAGATCCTCGTCGTCGACGGCGGCGAGGTCGTCGAGCGCGGCACCCACGAGGGGCTCCTGGCCCGCGGCGGGTTGTACGCCGACCTCTACCGCACCCAGTTCGCCCACCAGGACGACGGCCCTCAGCCGGCGGTCTCGTCGTCCTGACGGCTCAGGGCCGCGGCTGGCGGTTCAGGCCGGCTTGCGCACCAGCAGGTACCCCTGCGTGCTGTGCCACTCGTCGTCCGGCGGCTCACCGGCCCAGAACACCGTCTCGAACCCGGCCGTCTCGAGCAGCCCGCGCAGCTGGTCGGGCTCGTACCACCAGATGTCGAACTCGACACCGGTGCCGGTCGTGCGGCCGGCCCGGCGGTGCTCGTCCTCGCCCGCCTTGTACCCGGTGACGAGGTGCCCGCCGGGCTGCAGCACGCGGTGCAGCTCGCCGAACGCCTGCGCCCGGTCCTCGGGCGGCAGGAACATCAGCGAGTACCAGGCCACGACCCCGGCGAGCTCGGCGTCGCCGAACGGCAGGTCGCGGACGTCGGCGACCGCGAAGTCGAAGCGCGGCTGGTCGCGTCGGGCGCGCTCGACCATGCCGGGCGACAGGTCGACGCCGCGCGGGCTCAGGCCGAGCCCGGCGAGGAACGGCTCGAGGCGACCGGTGCCGCAGCCGACGTCGGCGACGTCCGTGCCGAGGCCCGACCCGAGGACGAGCTGGGCGAAGAGCCCCAGCACGGCCTGGTCGACCGGCATCCGCTCGAGCGCGCCGTCCAGCCGCTCGGCGTAGAAGTCGGCCAGGACGTCGTGCGCGGCCCGCAGCTCGTCGGTCGAGCCGGACCAGTCGCTCACAGGGCGCGGGTGGCGCCGCCGTCGACCGGCACCACCGCGCCGGTCAGGTACGACGCGGCGGGGGACAGCACGAACGCCGCGATCCGGCCGAACTCGTCGGGCCGGCCGTAGCGGCGCAACGGGATCGTGGCCTCGGCGTCGCGGCGCGACGAGGCCGGGCGCCCGCTCGCCTCGTCCAGCTGCCGCACGCGGTCGGTGTCGATCCGCCCGGGCAGCAACGCGTTCACGCGGACGGCCCGCGGGCCGTTCTCGTCGGCCATGGTCTTGGCGAGCATCGCCAGGCCCGGCCGCAGCCCGTTGGACGTCGCGAGCCCGGCGATCGGCGAGCGCACCGAGGTCGAGAGCACGAAGGCGATGGACGACCCCTCGACCGAGGCGGCGTCGGCGACGGCGCGCGCCAGGCGGGCCGGGCCGAGGAACACCGTCTCGAAGGCCGCGCGCCACTGGTCGTCGGTGATCTGGTCGGTGGCGCCGGGCGGGGGTCCGCCGACGCTGATCAGGGCGCCGTCGAGCCGGCCGAACCGCGCGACCGCCGCCGCCACGAGGCGCTCGGCGAGCTCGGGGTCGCCGAGGTCGCCCTCGAGCACCATGACCTGACCGGGGGCGCCGGTGGCGGCGAGCTCCTCGAGCTTGGCGCCGTCCCGGCTGCACACCAGCAGCCGGGCCCCCTCGGCGACGAGCTGCTCGGCGGTGGCCCGACCCAGCCCGCTGGAGGCGCCGGTGACGATGTACGCGCGGTCGGTCAGTCCGAGGTCCATGACGGCAGTCTGTCACCCCACGGACGACGAGCTCACGCCTCCTCGTCGTCCCAGATGCGCCGTCGTCGGGGGGCGGCGGGCACCGGCGTGCGCGTCGCGTCGACGTCGTCCGGGTCGGTCGCGCTCAGGGCCGCCTCGCGGCGCGTGCGGCGCACCCACCAGAACGGGAAACCCAGCGCCAGCAGCGCGAACAGCACCCACTGGACGGCGTAGGAGGCGTTGATGCCCTCGCCGCCGTCGAGCTCGGGTCGGCCGATCAGCGCCGGTGCCGGGGACGTGGCGGGCGACTCGCTGACCAGCACGCCGTAGGCGCGGTAGAGCGGGCGACCGGTGAGCGCGGCCACCCGGCCGAGGTCGATGCTGGCGACCTGACCCGCGGGCACCTGCACGGCTCGTGCCGGCTCGCCCGGCCGCAGCCGGGCCACGACCTCGACGTCCGCGGTGGTGGGGGCGGGGACCGCGTCCGGCTCCTGACCCGGCCGGTCGCCGGTCGTGCCGTTGGGCACCCAGCCCCGGTCGACCAGCAGCGCGCTGCCGTCGGCCAGCACCAGCGGCACCAGCACCTCGTAGCCGTAGGCCGGCCCGGTGTCGCCGACGTCCCGCGGGCGGTTGCGCACCAGCACGGTGCGCCCGACGTCGTAGCGCCCGCTGACGCGCACCGGCCGCCACCCGTCGTCGTGGGCGAGGGGCGCGGACGTCGACGCGAGCAGGTCGGCGAGCGGCACCGCGGGCGCCGCGAAGCTGCGCTCGACGAGCTGCCTGGCGTCGTGCTTGGCCTGGTAGCGGTGCCACTGCCAGCGGCCGAGGCCGACGCACCCGAGCGCGGCGAGCACCGCCAGCACGGCCAGGCCGACGACCTGCCGGTGGCGCCGCCAGAGGTCCAGGCCGCTCACGACCCGACGGTATCCGCACGGGACGGCGGCCCGCGGGCCGGGCACGTAGGCTGGGTCGGTGGACCACGAGCTGCTGCCGACCCCTGCGCCGCGGGCGCCCGGCGCGCTCGTCGACACCTTCGGCCGGATCGCCACCGACCTGCGGGTCTCGGTCACCGACCGCTGCAACCTGCGCTGCACGTACTGCATGCCGGCCGAGGGCCTGGACTGGCTGCCGAAGCCCGAGCTGCTCACCTTCGAGGAGCTCGCGCGCGTCGTCGACGTCACCACCCGGCTCGGCGTCACCTCGGTGCGGCTGACCGGTGGCGAGCCCCTGCTGCGCCGCGGGCTGCCCGAGCTCGTGCGCCAGCTGGCCTCCTTGGAGCGGCGGCCGCGCCTGGCCATGACCACCAACGGCCTCGGCCTCGACCGGCTGGCCGGGCCGCTGCACGACGCCGGGCTCGACCGGGTGAACGTCTCGCTCGACACGGTCGACCGCGAGACGTTCACCCGGCTGACCCGGCGCGACCGGCTGGACGACGTCGTGGCGGGTCTGGCGGCGGCCGCAGCAGCCGGGCTCGAGCCGGTCAAGGTCAACGCCGTCGCCATGCGCGGGGTCAACGACGAGAGCGTCGCCGACCTGCTGCAGTGGTGCCTCGACCGCGGCTACGAGCTGCGGTTCATCGAGCAGATGCCGCTGGACGCGCAGCACGCCTGGGACCGCGGCTCGATGGTGACGCAGGCCGAGGTGCTCGAGCGGCTGGGCGAGCGGTTCACCCTGACACCGCTCGACCCGCAGACCCGGGGGAGCGCGCCGGCCGAGTCCTGGCTGGTCGACGGCGGACCCGCCACCGTGGGCGTCATCGCCAGCGTCAGCCAGCCCTTCTGCGGGGCCTGCGACCGGCTGCGGCTGACCGCCGACGGCCAGCTGCGGTCGTGCCTGTTCGCGCGCAGCGAGGACGACCTGCGCACGCCGCTGCGGGCCGGCGCGGACGACGACGAGCTGGCGGCGCTGGTGGTGCGGCTGGTGGCCGGCAAGAAGGCCGGGCACGGCATCGACGACCCGTCGTTCCTGCAGCCGCAGCGGCCGATGTCGGCCATCGGCGGCTGAGCGCTACAGCTCGTCGACCGGCAGGGTCTCGCGCAGGAAACCGCGCAGCTGGAGGAACTCTCCGAGCGTCGCGCGGTGCTCGTCGCAGGCCAGCCAGGTCTTGCGCCGCTCGGGCGGGTGCAGCTTCGGGTTGTTCCAGCGCAGCGCCCAGGTGGCGTCGGCGCCGCAGCGCTTGGCGCTGCACACCAGGTCGGGCACGACCTCAGCGGCCTGCTCGCTCATCACGGGCCCAGCCTGCCACGCCCGCCGTCGTCCAGCGCCCGGGTCTCGCGCTCGAACGCCTCGGCCCCCGGCTGACGTCGCGGGCCGGCGTTCGCGACCACGACCGCGACGTAGGGCAGCACCACCGCGGCGGCGGCGAAGACCCAGCGCAGCGGGCCCTCGAAGACGACGGCCAGGACGAAGCAGACGGTGCGCACGGACATCGACACGAGGTACTTGCGCATCCGCGGGCCGAGGTCGTCGTCCAACGAGGCCTGCGCACTGGTGATGGTGTGCACCTCGGCCGGACGCTGCTGCCGTGTCACGTCCTGACGGTACGCCCGTGCCCCGGCCCCTGCCACGGCCGGGCGACGCTGGCGCGATCGGTGGCGCGATCGGTGGTGACGGGCGGGCTCAGGAGGCCTGGCTGACGCTCGAGCAGTTGAAGCCGCGGACCCGCAGCGCCGGCATGGCCGTGCGGGGCAGGTAGTCGCCGAACTCGCGACCCAGCGTGAGCTCGGTGGTCCCGGCGGCCTCGACCCGGTCGAGCAGGTCGACCGGCGACTCGTTGAACCGGAAGTTCGTGACGGCTCCGACGACCTCGCCGCCCTCGACCTTGTACACGCCGTCGCGGGTCAGGCCGGTGAGCAGCAGGGTCTGCGGGTCGACCTCGCGGATGTACCAGAGGCAGGTCATCAGCAGGCCGTCGTCCAGCCCCTTCACCAGGTCCATGGCGCTGCCCTGCCCGCCCTCGACGTCCATCAGCAGGTTGTCGGCCGGCGGGGTGAGGGCGAGTCCGGTGAGGCGCGCGGTGTGGCGGGTGGTGGGCAGCGCGGCGAGCACGCCGCGGTCGACCCAGGAGGTCGCCGGCACGGCCAGGCCGTTGTCGAACACCGACGCCATGGCCGAGCTGCCGCCGGTGAGCACCAGCGGCGCGGTCTCGATGCCGGCCGCGGACGGGTCGCTGCGCAGGGTGATCGGGGACGACGAGAGCTGGTCGCCGACCCGGGTGCCGCCGCCGCTGCGCCCGAACGCCGAGCGGCCCTCGTGCGCCGAGCGGGCGTCCGACGAGAAGTAGGCGTAGAGCATGAGGTCGGCGACCGCGGACGACGGCAGCACGGTGTCGTGGCGACCGGCGTCGACCTCGACCCGGCGGGCCTGCCAGCCGAGCCGCTCGCGCACCTCGGCCGCCAGCGCGGGGACGTCGACGACGTCCAGCGAGCGCGCACCGGCGCCCGCCCAGGCCGAGCGGCTGCGCTGGTGCGACTTGCCGTTCAGCTGCACCGTCGCGCTCGGCTGCTCGTGACGGGCCCGGATGCCGGTGCTCGTGGCGAGGTAGGTCGTGCGCACGGTCTGCTCGGCGTAGCCGAACAGCTCGGTGCCGTCGGAGCGGGCCTGCTCGAGCGCGGCGCCCAGGCTCTCGGCCAGCGCCGCGAGGTCGCGGGCCGACACCTGGCCGGGGTCGTCGCCGAAGGCGTCGTCCGCACCGCCCTGCAGCAGGTCGCCGGCGTCCTCGGCGGGCGAGGCGGTGCTCGCGGCGGCCTCGGCCTCGGCGACCAGGGCGCCCACGGACGCGCCGTCGACGCCGCTGCGGCTGACGACGCCGACGCGGTCACCGCCGTGCACCGCGACCACGGTGACGTCGAGGCCGGCGGTCAGGCCGTTGGTCGTCAGCGTGTTGGCCGCCCAGCGCAGGTTGGCGTCGCTGTGGCTGGTGACGAGCACCAGGCACGGACCCGTTGCCGCGGCCAGCGCGCGCTCGGCCAGCTCGGCGGGGTGGATGCTCACGCCTGGCCCTCCTCGGTGGTGTTGAGCACTCGGACGTCTCGGAACAGCGCGCTGGGACAGCCGTGGCTGACCGCCGCGACCTGGCCGGGCTGGCCCTTGCCGCAGTTGAACGCGCCGCCCAGCACCCAGGTCTGCGGGCCGCCGACGACGGCCATCGAGCCCCAGAAGTCGGTGGTGGTCGCCTGGTAGGCGACGTCCTTCACCATGCCCGCGAGCCGGCCGTCCTCGATCCGGTAGAAGCGCTGGCCGGTGAACTGGAAGTTGTAGCGCTGCATGTCGATCGACCACGACTTGTCGCCGAGGACGTAGATGCCGCGCTCGACGCCGGCGATGATCTCCTCGGTGGACGGTCCGTCCGGCGCCGGCTGCAGGCTGACGTTGGCCATGCGCTGGATCGGCACGTGACCCCACGAGTCGGCGAACGCGCAGCCGTTGGAGCGCTCGGCGCCGGTCATCTGCGCGATGCGGCGGTCGAGCTGGTAGCCGACCAGCCGGCCGTCGCGGACGATGTCCCACGACCCCGTGGCCACGCCCTCGTCGTCCCACCCGGTGGTGGCCAACCCGTGCTCGACGTCGCGGTCGCCGGTGACGTGCATCAGCGGCGTGCCGTACTGCAGCGTGCCGAGCTGGTCGGGCGTCGCGAACGACATGCCCGCGTAGGCCGCCTCGTAACCGAGCGCGCGGTCGAGCTCGGTGGCGTGGCCGATGGACTCGTGGATGGTCAGCCACAGGTTGCTGGGGTCGATCACCAGGTCGTACCGGCCGGCCTCGACCGAGGGGGCCTTGAGCTTCTCGACCGCCAGCCCGGGCAGCGCCTCGAGCTCCTCGGCCCAGCGCCAGGCGCCGTCGGCCGCGCTGCCCACGACGTACTCCCAGCCCCGCCCGACCGGGGGCGCGAGGGTGCGCATCGTCTCGACGCCCTCGCTGCTGACCACCACTCCGGTGAGGACGGGCTGCACGCGCACGCGCTGCTGGGTCGTCGCCGTGCCGGCGAGGTCGGCGTAGAACTTCTGCTCCTTCACCGCCCCGAACGAGGCGTCGACGTGGTCGAGGCCGGCGTCGAGCAGCAGCTTGGACCAGCCGACGAAGACGTCGGACTTCTCGCTGTCGGGGACGTCGAACGGGTCGATGCCGTACGCCGAGACCCACTCGCCGGTGTGCACCGGCTCGGGGGCGAGCTCGACCCGCTCGGTCGACAGCGGACGCGACACCCGCGCCATCTCGACCGCGCGGGTGGCGGCCTCGGCGGCGGCGTCGCTCGTCAGGTCGGCGCTGGCCGAGAAGCCCCAGGTGCCGTCGACCACGACGCGCACCGCCAGGCCGGAGTCGGTGGCGTCGCCGCCCCCGGCGCGCTGTCCGTCGCGCAGGGACAGGTCGCTGCTGCGCACGCGCTCGACCCGCAGGTCGGCGTGCTCGGCCCCGAGGTCGCGGGCCCGCTGCAGGGCGGCGTCGGCCAGGGTCTGCAGGGGCAGGTCGCGGAAGTCGTCGTCCACTCGTCGGCGGGTCACGGGGCGACCCTATCCGGGCCGGCCGACACCGCCGCCCGGTTTCTCGGGCAGGATCCTTGCGCCGTTGCCACCGGTTCACGACTACCCGGCGGTAGCCGATAGCGTCGCGCGCATGACGCAGACGAGCGCGGACGACGCCCCGGCCGGGCGCAGCGTCCTGGTCACCGGAGGCAACCGGGGGATCGGGCTGGCGATCGCGCAGGCCTTCGTGGCGACGGGCGACCGCGTCGCGGTGGCGAGCCGCGGCGGCGAGCTGCCGGCCGAGCTGGAGGGCAGCAGCGCGGTCGCGGTGCGCTGCGACGTGACCTCCACCGAGAGCGTGGACGCGGCGTTCAGCGCTGCCGAGGAGGCGCACGGGCCGGTCGAGGTGCTGGTGGCCAACGCCGGCATCACGAAGGACACCCTGCTGATGCGCATGGCGGACGACGAGTTCACCGGCGTCGTCGACACCAACCTCACCGGCGCCTTCCGGTGCGCCCGCCGGGCCAGCAAGGGCATGATCCGTCTGCGCCGCGGCCGCATCGTCCTGGTCTCGAGCGTCGTGGGCCTGTACGGCTCGCCGGGGCAGGCCAACTACGCCTCGAGCAAGGCCGGCCTGGTCGGCCTGGCCCGCTCGATCACCCGCGAGCTGGGTGGGCGCGGCATCACGGCCAACGTCGTGGCACCGGGCTTCGTGCAGACCGACATGACGGCGGCGCTGCCCGAGGCGCAGCAGCAGGCCTACCTCGCGGCCATCCCGGCCGGGCGGTTCGCCACGGCGCAGGAGGTGGCGGACGTCGTCCGGTTCCTCGGCAGCGACGCGGCGGCGTACATCAGCGGGGCGGTCGTCCCGGTCGACGGCGGACTAGGGATGGGGCACTGACATGGGGATCCTCGAGGGCAAGCGGCTGCTGGTCACCGGCGTCCTGATGGACTCCTCGATCGCCTTCCACGTCGCGCGGATCGCGCAGCAGGAGGGCGCCGAGGTCGTGCTGACGTCGTTCGGCCGCACCATGAAGATCACCCAGACCATCGCCAAGCGGCTGCCGACCACGCCGCCGGTGGTCGAGCTCGACGTCCAGGACGACGAGCACCTGGCCACCCTCGCCGACCGGCTGGGCGAGCACGTCGACGGGCTCGACGGCGTGCTGCACTCGATCGGCTTCGCGCCGCAGGGCGCGTTCGACTTCCTCGGTGCGAGCTGGGAGGACGTCAGCACCGCGCTGCACGTGTCGGCCTACTCGCTCAAGGCGCTCTCGGTCGCGGCCCTGCCGCTGATGCCGCAGGGCGGCAGCGTCGTCGGGCTCACCTTCGACGCGCGCTTCGCCTGGCCGGTCTACGACTGGATGGGCGTGGCCAAGGCCGCGTTCGAGTCGACGTCCCGGTACCTGGCCCGCGACCTCGGCCCGAAGGGCGTGCGGGTCAACCTCGTGGCCGCCGGCCCGATCCGCACCACGGCCGCCAAGAGCATCCCGGCGTTCTCGACGTTCGAGGACACCTGGGGCGAGCGGGCGCCGCTGGGCTGGGACGTCAAGGACGCCGAGCCCACGGCCCGCGCGTGCTGCGCGCTGCTCTCGGACTGGTTCCCGGCCACGACGGGCGAGATGCTGCACGTCGACGGCGGCGTGCACGCCATGGGGCAGTAGCCGCTCCCGGGTCGCGCGCTCGGGTCGCGCGAACGCGCCGCAGGGCTACGGTGGAAGCCGTGATCCCGCCGCCCACCGATCCGTTGCTGCCCGTCGACGACGCGCCGCTGACCGAGCTGGTCGAGGGCGAGCTGCCCTCGGCCGAGACCGTGGCGGCGTACGAGAAGGTGCTCCCCGGCGCGGCCGACCGCATCGTGCGGCTGCTCGAGCAGCAGTCGCAGCACCGCATGGACATGGAGCGCCAGGCGCTCGAGAAGGCGTCGCGCACCGAGCGGCTCGGGCAGCTGCTGGGCGTCGCGTTCGCGGTGCTGGTGTTCGTGGTCTCGACCACGCTGATCACCGGCGGCCACGAGCTGCCGGGCACGCTGCTGGCA
Organism: Angustibacter peucedani; assembly: GCF_054779595.1. Classification (NCBI taxonomy): domain Bacteria; kingdom Bacillati; phylum Actinomycetota; class Actinomycetes; order Kineosporiales; family Kineosporiaceae; genus Angustibacter; species Angustibacter peucedani. Next base: position 11,618 of record NZ_BAAGXY010000041.1, on the reverse strand, counting down.
GTCGCCGACCTCGGGCTGCTGGTGGCGGTGTTCCTGCGCCGGCAGCCGTCCTCCGAGGGCGCCGCGACGAGCGCCGCCTGGTCGGGCGCCGGCCACCACTAGCCTGCCGTCGCCGGCCGGTCCGGCACGAGATGTCGAAAAAGGCCTCCCACCGGCGTCCGGCATGGGCTTGGATGGCTGCCACCGAGCCCCGGGAGGCCGTCATGCGCGTGCGAGCCAGCGCCACCACGCTGTCGTGGATCCCGTCCGAGTCGGTCTCCGGCGCGCTGCGCCGCGGCTTCGACCTCGGGTTCACCCACTACGACGCGCCGCCGCCGGACGCGCTGGACGGGCCGGACGCCGTCGAGACCCTGTGCGAGCTCGACCGGTTCCGCTTCGGCAACGTGCTGGCCGTCTGGGCCGACGTCGAGGGCGGCCGCGTGGTCGACGCCGGCGTCGACGAGGGCTCGGGCCTGGTCATGGGCTCCTCGACGGTGCGCGTCGGCGGCCTCGGCGCGACGTTCCGGGCGTCGTCCCTGCCCGTGCTGCGTCCCGAGCCCGAGCGCGGCGACGCGTCGGTGCGCTTCGTGCAGACCGTGGGCGGACGCACCGGGCTGCCGCTGCCGCGCCCGGTGCCGCACCGGCCGTTCGTGCAGTGGCTGGCCCCGGTGGTCTGGACGACGCTCGCGGTGGTCGTGCACGCCGACGGCCGGGCGGAGGTGGCGCTGGACGGAGCCAGCGCGTTCCCGCGGCACTGGCTCTACGGCTCGGACGGACGGCTGCTCGCCAAGAGCGGGCTGACCGACCAGGCCCGCTGGGTGAGCCACTCGTTCGGCGCCCGCACGCCGTGGGGCGACCAGGACTCCCCGGCCGTCGTGGCGGCGGCCGAGAGCGACCTCGAGCGGCAGATGTCGCGCGAGATCATGCGCGGCGGGCAGCGACCGCAGGTGCGGCACCTGGCCGCCGGCGAGGTGCTCACCCGGCAGGGCGAGCCGGGCGCCGAGCTCTACCTGCTGCTCGACGGCGTGCTGCGCGTGGACGTCGACGGCGACCCGCTGGCCGAGGTCGGGCCGGGCGCGGTGCTGGGGGAGCGGGCGCTGCTGGAGGAGGGGCGCCGCACCTCGACGCTGACCGCCGTCACCCCCTCGCGGGTCGCGGTGGCGAGCGCGGGGGCGGTCGACGTCGAGCGGCTGCGTGCGCTCGCCGAGGGCCACCGGCGCGAGGACGCGCCGGCCGTCGAGCTCCCGACGCAGCGGGTCGACCTGGACGCCGGACGTCCGGTCGACGCCGGCTGAGGGCGTCGCGGGACGACCGGCGACGGTCTCTCCGGCGACGGTGCAGGGGCCGTTAGAGTCCCGGCATGACGACGTCCAGCGCCCCCGAGGGCGGCCGCGGCCGCTCGCTGGCCACCCTCGCCGAGCTGCGCGTGCTGGACGGCCCCAACCTGTACTTCCCGCGGGCCGCGATCAAGCTGACCTTCGACATCCGCGGGCTGAGCGAGGCCACGGACGACGTCGCCGCGCGCTGGGCCGCGGACGCCGGCCTGAGCCGGGTGCGGCCGGGCGCCGCCGGGTCGGCGCAGCGCCAGCGGATGGCGGTGCGGCTGCTCGGCCGTCTCGTGCGCCAGGTGGCCGCCGCCTCGGGCACGACCCGGCTGGGCCTGCGGGTGCGGCCGGCCAACGAGGTGACCGAGGTGGTCGTCGCCTACCCCTGGCGCCGGCACGACCGGGCGGTCGAGGTGGGCCGCCAGCTCGAGCACCTGCTGGCGCACTGGGACGACGCGCCGCTGGCCGAGCTGGTGGCCGCGGCGGGCGCGGCCGTGCGAGCCGCTCCCGAGGGCCGTCGTCCCAGCGCCCTGACCCCTCAGGTGCCCGTCGCGTCGGTCACCGGCACGAACGGCAAGACGACGACCACCCGGCTGCTGGCCCACATCGCCATGACCGCGGGTCTGCGCACCGGCTGGTCGAGCACGGACGGCGTGGTGGTGCAGGGCGAGGTCGTCGAGCCCGGCGACTACTCGGGCCCGGCCGGCGCGCGTGCCGTGCTGGAGTCGCCGGCCGTCCAGCTCGGCGTGCTCGAGACGGCCCGCGGTGGGCTGCTGCTGCGCGGCATGGGCGTCACCCGAAACGACGTCTCGGTCGTCACCAACGTCAGCGCCGACCACCTGGGGCTGCAGGGCATCGACACCGTCGACCAGCTGGCCGAGGTCAAGGCCGTCATCACCCGGGTGACCGCGCGCGAGGGCTGGTGCGTGCTCAACGCCGAGGACCCGCGCGTCCTGGCTATGGCGCGGCAGAGCACGGGCCGGCCGTGGGCGTTCGCCCTGGATCCCGACGCGCCGGGTCTGCGCACGGCCCTGGACGCCGGCGGGCGCGGCATCACGGTGCTCGACGGGCACCTGACCGTGCTCGACCCGCACGCCGACCCCGACCCGCTGGTGCCGGTGCTCGACGTACCGGTGACGCTGTCGGGCCTGTCGCGGCACAACGTCGCCAACGCGCTCGCGGCGGCCGCCGCCGCCCTGGGTCTCGGCCTGCCCCGCGCGGACGTCGTCGCGGGCCTGCGCAGCTTCCGGCCCGACGTCCGGCTGAACCCGGGGCGGATGAACGTCTGGACGCTCCCGCTCGAGCAGGGGTCGGCCACCGTGGTGGTCGACCTGGCGCACAACGAGGCCGGGCTCGAGGCGCTGCTGGACGTCTGCGACGGCCTGCGCGCCCCCGGCGCCCAGGTGCACCTCGGGCTGGGCACGGCCGGTGACCGCACCGACGACATCCTGGTCGCGCTCGGCGAGCTGGCCGGACGACGGGCCGACGACGTCGCGGTGGTGCACAAGGAGCGCTACCTGCGCGGCCGCGAGGCCGAGGACCTCGAGGTGCACCTGCGCGCCGGGCTCGGCGCCGTCGGCGTCGCGGACGTCGGGTCGTACGACGACGAGCTGTCGGGCCTGCAGGCGCTGGTGGGTCGGGCCGCGGCCGGCGACGTCGTGGCGGTCATGTGCCACCAGGACCGGCCGTTGCTCGACGAGTGGCTGCAGGCCGAGGGCGCCACCCCCGACGGGCCGGACGAGATCCGGGACAAGGTCGTCGTGGCCCGCGGCGAGCACCCGCAGGAGCAGCAGATCGCCGACTTGTGGGAGCACGCCGAGCCCACCGACCGCCAGCGCCTGTTCCTGGCCCTGCTCGACGCCGACCCCGACGACCCGCGGCTGATGTTCGAGTGGGCCAGTGCGCTCGACGCCGCCGGTCACGAGGCCGAAGCCGTGCCCGCCTACCGGTCGGCGCTGCGCGACGGCCTGCGCGAGCCGCACCGGCACCGCGCGCTGCTGCAGCTCGGCTCGTCCCTCACGGTGCTGGGCCGAGCGGAGGAGGCCGTCGAGGTGCTCGCCGAGGTACGCGAGCACCGCCCCACGAGCGCTGCGGCGCAAGGGTTCTACGCCCTGGCGCTGCGCGCGGCGGGGCGTCCGGACGACGCCCTCGCCGTCCTGATGGAGTCGCTGATGGCGCACGCTGCCGGCCCGGACGACGAGGCGTACCGGGCTGCGCTGCTGCGCTACGCCACCGGCGGCGCCTGAACCTGGTCGGCCTCGGCCTCGCTCTCGGCGCCGGCCGCGTCGCCCTCGACCTTCGCGGTCTCGGTGAGCTGGGCCGGGTCGAGGTCGGGGTCGCCGACGACCTCGCCGGTGTGGGCACCGGCCTGGGCCTGGCGGCCGAGCTGCTCGAGCTCGGCGAGGACGCCCGCGTGCTTGTCGGCGCAGAGCACCACGAGGTCGCCCCGGTTGGCCCGCGCCATGATGTGCCGCACGGCCTCCAGCTCGTCGGTGACGATCTCGACCTGCTTGCAGCGGGCGCCGTCGGCCATGCGCGAGCGGACGCCCTCGGCCACCAGCTCGGCCGCCTCGCCGACCGCGCGCCGCCGCAGGTTGGCGTCCTCGCGCACGACGACGACGTCGAAGTGGTCGGCCGCCACCTCGCCCAGCTCGCGGATGTCCTCGTCGCGCCGGTCGCCGGCGGCACCGATCATCGCGATCCGCGAGGGCTTGCCGAGGTCGGCGGTCGCGTCCTTGCGCGTGGCGTACCGCTCGACGAAGTCGCCGAGCGCCCGCATGCCGGCCGGGTTGTGGCAGTAGTCGACGACGACGTCGACGTTGCGCACCTCGAGCAGGTTCATGCGGCCGGGGGACAGGTAGTAGGACGTCGTGAACGTCCGCAGGCCCTGCCGGATGTCGTGCAGCGGCGCGCCGCTCGCGAACGCGGCGCCGGCCGCCGCCATGGCGTTGGCGACGTTGAACATCGCGGCCCCGCCGAACGTCGCGGGCAGCAGGTGCGTCCACGCGAGCTGCATGGCGCGTCGTCCATGCCGGATGACGATCATGTCGCCCTTGTCGGTGTGCTCGAGCACGACCGCCTTGCCGCCGCGGCGGCAGTGCTCGTCGACCATGTCGCGCACCTCGCTGCCGGGGTCGGCCAGCGAGAACCAGACGATCTCGCCCGAGCAGCGGCGGCGCATGGCGCGCACCAGCGGGTCGTCGGCGTTGAGCACCGCGGCGCCGTCGCGTGGCACGGCCTCGACCACGACGGCCTTGACGTCGGCGAGCTGCTCGAGCGTGTCGACGCCGCGCATGCCGAGGTGGTCGGGCGCGATGTTGGTGACCACCGCGACGTCGTTGCGGTCGTAGCCGAGGCCCTCGCGCAGGATGCCGCCGCGCGCCACCTCGAACACCGCGAAGTCGACGCGGGGGTTCTGCAGCACCATGCGCGCGGACTTGGGTCCGCTCGCGTCGGCGCGGATCACCAGGCGCTCGTCGATCACGACGCCGTCGGTCGACGTCATGCCGACCTTGCGGCCCAACCCCTTGAAGACGTGGGCGATCATCCGGGACGTCGTCGTCTTGCCGTTGGTGCCGGTCACCGCGACGATCGGCACCCGGCTGGCCGCACCCGGCGGGAAGAGCAGGTCGACCACCGGCTTGGCGATGAACTGCGGCTCGCCCACGGTCGGGTGCGTGTGCATGCGGAACCCCGGCGCGGCGTTGACCTCGCAGATCGCGCCGCCGGTCTCGCGCACGGGCTGGGCGATGTCGGGGCAGATGAAGTCGATGCCCGCGACGTCCAGGCCGATGACCCGGGCCGCCTCCTCGGCGATCTCGACGTTGTCGGGGTGGGCGTCGAAGGTGCGGTCGATCGAGATGCCGCCCGTCGACATGTTGCCGGTCAGGGCGAGCTTGACCATCTCGCCCTCGGGCGGGACGTCGTCCATGCCGTAGCCCTGCTCGCGCACCAGCTCGACCGCCGCGTCGTCGACGGCGATGCGGGTCAGCACCTTCTCGTGGCCGACGCCGCGGCGCGGGTCGGCGTTGGTGCGCTCGACCAGCTCGGAGACCGTGTGCGTGCCGTCGCCGACGACGTGGGCCGGCACGCGCTCGGCGATCGCCTGCATGCGCCCGCCGATGATGAGGCAGCGGTAGTCGCGCCCGGTGACCATGGACTCCACGACCACCCAGCCGCGCCGCGACTCCTCCTGCGCGACCTCGAAGGCCTCGCGCACCTCGTCGGCGTCCTGCAGGTCGAGGCAGACCCCGCGCCCGTGGTTGCCGTCCAGCGGCTTCACGACGACGGGGTAGCCCAGCCGGTCGGCGATCGCCACGGCCGCGGCGGCCGACCGCACGCTCTCGGTGCCCGGCACCGGCAGGCCGGCGGACGAGAGCAGCCGGGCGGTGAGCTCCTTGTCACCCGCGATGTCGACCGCGAGCGCGCCGGTCATCGAGGTCATGGTGGCCCGGATGCGCTGCTGGTGGACGCCCTGCCCGAGCTGCACCAGCGAGTGCTCGTTCAGCCGGATCCACGGGATGTCACGGCTGACGGCCTCCTCGACGATGGCCGCCGTGCTCGGCCCGAAGGCTGTGCGCTCGGCGCGGCGCAGGAAGGTGTCGAGCTCGTCGGCGAAGTCGAAGTCCGGCTCGGGCTGCACCAGGTGGTTGATGAGGCGCACGGCGAGGCGGATCGCGGCCACGCCCACGCGCTCGTCGACGTACCCGAAGACGATGTTGTAGCGGCCCTCGGTGCCCTTGACCTGGCGCGTCTTGCCGCGCCGCATGTCGTGGCCGGCCTCCTGCTGCAGCTGCAGGGCGACGTGCTCGGCGACGTGGCCGAGCCAGGTGCCCTCGCGCAGGCGCTCGACGAAGCCGCCGCGGTGACCGCGCGAGCAGGTGTGGCGCTCCAGGCCGGGCAGCAGCTCGAGCAGCTGGTCGGTGAAGCCGTCCAGCGCGCTCGTGGGGAACTGCTCCAGCACGCCGAGGTCGACGACCACGTGCAGCGCCTTGTCGTACGACCAGACGTTCGGCCCCCGGTACACCCGCGTCTCGACGATGGTGAGGTCGGGGGACGGTCGCGCGTCGGACATCGGCACTCCTGTCGCCTCGGCGCCGCCGGGTGCGGCGCTGGTAGCCCCCGATCATGCACGAACTCGGTCAGGGTCCGCTTGCTGCACCGGCCACGGGTTCGCCCGGCCCCTCGCGCAGGCGGCTGGCCAGGGCCTTGGCCTCCTCGCGGTCGGAGTGCGAGCGCGCCACCTGCTTGTCGGGACGCCGCTCGACGAACTGCTCGAGCCGTCGCTCGCGCAGGTCGAACCGCGCACCGGCCGGCAGGGCGTGGACGACGGCACCGCTGACGAGCACCGCGCTGCCCTGGCGGGCCTCGTGCGCGTTGGTCAGTGCGTGCGTCGCGTCGACGACGAACACCGCACCCGAGCCGAGCACCTCGACGCTGCGGCCGTCGGTGACGAGCGCAGCGGTGTCCTCGTCGATCCCCATGCCCAGCAGGGACGGCGACAGCGCGACGAGCGAGAGCAGCCGGCCGTAGCGCGAGCGCTGGTCGAAGTGCTGGTCGACGATGACCTGGGGCAGCAGCCCGAGGCCCACCGAGAGCTGGCTGGCCCGCTGGCGCGGCGTCACGCCCTCGTCGCCCATCGAGATCATGTGGCTGCTCATGATGCTGGCGCCGGCCGACGTCCCCGCGACCACGGCGCCGCGCTCGTAGGCGGCCAGCACCGCGTCGCCGACCGCGGTGCCCGCGACGACCTGGGCCAGCTTGAGCTGGTTGCCGCCGGTCATGAAGACTCCGGTGGCGTCGTCGAGCGCCGCGGCCAGCTCGGGGTCGTCGGCCTCGGTGCGGGTCTGCGGGCGCACGGCCGTGACGGTCGGGACGCCGAGCCGCTGGAACACGCTGCGGTAGACGACGACCATCTCGTCCTCGACGCTGGACGCCGTCGGGATCACCACGACCCGGGCGTCCGTGCCCCCGGCCAGGCGCACGAAGCGTCGCAGCACCCGGGCCGGGCCCAGCTTGTCCTCCGCGCCGCCGATGATCAGCAGCCGCTTGCGTCCTCGGCGTGGCATGGCGCCCACCTTAGGTGCACGGCGGGCCGCTCCCTGCGCCAGACTCGGGGCATGGCCGCGTCACGTCAGCTGCTCGTCGTCCGGCACGCCAAGTCCGACCGCGACCGGCCGGGTCCCGACCACGCCCGACCGCTCAACGCGCGCGGACGACGCGACGCCGGCGCGCTGGGTCGGCTGCTGGCCGGCCGGGGAGAGCTCGACCTGGTGCTGTGCTCGAGCGCGGTCCGGGCCCGCGAGACGTGGGACCTGGCGGCGGCCGCGCTCGACCCGGCGCCGCCCTTGGAGGTGCGCGACGGGCTCTACCTCGCCCCGCCGTCGGCGGTGCTGGCGGCCGTGCGCGAGGTGGGGGACGACGTCCGGGCGCTCGTCGTGGTCGGGCACGAGCCGACCCAGTCCGCACTGGTGGAGCAGCTGGCAGGGACCGCCGAACCCGTTGCGGCGCAGGTGTTCGCCGACGGGTTCGTCACGGCGGCGGTGGCGACGCTGACGTTCGAGGGCGCGTGGGGCGACGTGCCGCTGCGCGAGTGCCACCTGGCGGCGTTCGACGTGCCGCGGGGCTGACGACCGCTCAGTGGGGCTGGTCGATCCCCTCGGCCTCGTCGGCCTCCTCGACCTCCTCGCGCGGGATGCCGATCAGGTAGAGCACGGCGTCCAGGAAGGGCACGTTGACGGCGGCGTCGGCCTGCTCGCGCACCACGGGCTTGGCGTTGAAGGCGATGCCCAGCCCGGCGGCGTCCAGCATGTCGAGGTCGTTGGCGCCGTCGCCGATCGCGATGGTGCGCTGCAGCGAGATGCCCTCGGCCTCGGCGAACTCGCGCAGCGCCTGCGCCTTGCCCGCGCGGTCGACGACGTCGCCCACGACGCGACCGGTGAGCCGGCCCTCGCGCACCTCGAGCTGGTTCGCCCGGTAGTGGTCGATGCCCAGCAGCTCGGCCAGCGGCCGCACGACCTCGACGAAGCCGCCCGAGACCAGCGCCACCGTGAACCCGAGGCGGCCGAGGGTCCGCACCAGGGTGCGCGCGCCCGGGGTGAGCTGCACCGCCTGCCGCACCTCGTCGAGCACCTCGACGGGCAGTCCCTCGAGCCGGGCGACGCGCTCGTGCAGGCTGGCGGCGAAGTCCAGCTCGCCGCGCATGGCGCGCTCGGTGACGGCTGCCACCTCGGCGCCGCGCCCGCTGCGCTCGGCCAGCATCTCGATGACCTCGCCCTGGATCAGGGTGGAGTCGACGTCCATCACGACGAGGCGTCGCCCGCGCCGGGCCAGGCCGGCGGGCGACACCGCGACGTCGACGCCGTGGGCCGTGGCGGCGCCGGCCACCGCTCGGCGCAGCGACGGCACGTCCCCGCCCGAGACGTCGATCTCGACGGTGGTGACCGGCCAGCGCGAGATGCGGCGGATGCGGTCGATGTTGGCGTCCTGCGCCGCGAGCTGCTCGGCGACCGCGGCGACCGCTCCGGGCAGCAGGGGAGCGGCGAGCAGCGTCACGTGCAGGCGGCCGGCCCGGCGCGGGGCGCTGTCGCCCGAGCCGGCCTTGCAGCGCACCTTCATGTCGAGCCGGTCGGCGACGTCGAGCGCGGCCGCGCGAACCGACTCGTCCCCAGCCGTGGTGAGCAGCACCGCGAGGGTCAGGTTGCCGCGCACGACCACCTGCTCGACGTCCAGGACGGTGGCAGGCGTCCTCGCGAGGGCGGCGAAGAGCGCGGAGGTCACGCCGGGTCGATCCTGGCCGGTGAGGGTGACGAGCAGCGTGGGCTCGTCGGTGCTGCGCGGCGGGACCTCGATCACCCGCCGAGGCTACCCAGCCGTCCCGCCGAACGGGCGCAGCGGCCAGGATCCGGGATCGCCCGCGACGGGTCCGCGCCGTTGACCGGTCCGCGCCCGCGGAGGACGCTGGGCGGTGCAGGGACCGTGGGAGAGGTCGTGGTGGCGATGGTGATGAGGCTCCGCATCCGCTGCAAGCTCCTGGGGCACCACTACGTCAGGGTCCGGTACCCCGACAGCCCGGACGGCTACTACCTGCGCTGCCTGCGCTGCCACAAGGAGCGCGACACCGGCGCCCGCATCGCCGTGGTGGGCATCCAGTAGCCGCCCGCCTCCCGGCCCGTGGGCGCTTGACCGTCCGACCACGCCGGGTGGATCGTCCGCAGCATGGACGACGGCGCGCGGGCCGCGCTCGACCGGGCCGCCGAGCACGCGCGCCGCTGGCTGGACGGGCTGCCCTCGCGCCGCATCCCGGCCCGCGCGACCCCGGACGACGTCCACGCCGTCCTCGACGGCCCGCTGCCGGCGCGCGGCCTGGAGCCGGTCGAGGTGGTCGACCGCCTGGTCGCGGCGGTCGAGCCGGGGCTCATGGCCAGCGGGTCGGGCCGGTTCTACGGCTGGGTCATGGGCGGCACGCTGCCGGCCGCCCTGGCCGCGGACTGGCTCGTCTCGGCCTGGGACCAGAACGCGGGCATGCGCGACGCCACCACCGGCGTCGTCGCGGTCGAGGAGGTCGCCGCGGTCTGGCTGCTCGACCTGCTGCAGCTGCCGGCGGACTCAGGCGTCGGCTTCGCGACCAGTGCCACGACCGCCGGCTTCACCGCACTCGCGGCGGCCCGTGGCGCGGTGCTGGCCCGGGCCGGCTGGGACGTCGAGCGCGACGGCCTCGCCGGTGCCCCGCCGCTGCGGGTGCTGGCCGGTCGCGAACGGCACGGTTCGGTCGACATGGCGCTGCGCTACCTCGGGCTCGGCCGGCCGCAGCTGGTCGACCACGACGACCAGGGCCGCGTCGAGCCCGCCGCCCTGCGCGCGGCCCTCGCCGACGTCGACGGGCCGGCGGTCGTCGTCCTGCAGGCCGGACACATCCACTCGGGCGCCTTCGACCGGTTCGACGAGCTGGTCGCGGTCGCGCACGACGCGGGAGCGTGGGTGCACGTCGACGGCGCGTTCGGGCTGTGGGCGCTGGCGTCACCGCGGTTCGACCACCTGACCGCGGGGCTCGCCGACGCCGACTCGTGGGCCACGGACGCCCACAAGACGCTCAACACGCCGTACGACTGCGGCGTCGCGGTCGTGCGCGACGCCGGCGCACTGCGCGCCGCGATGTCGCAGCCGGCCAGCTACCTGCTCAGCTCGGCCCGGGCCGACCCGCACGAGGGCGTCCCCGAGCTGTCCCGCCGGGCGCGGGGAGTCCCCGTCTGGGCCGCGCTGGCCGAGCTCGGCACGGACGGCGTGCGAGAGCTGGTCGAGCAGCTGGCCGGGAGCGCAGCCACGCTCGCCGACGGGCTGCGGACGCTGCCCGGCGTCGAGGTGCTCAACGACGTCGTCTGGACCCAGGTCACCACGGCCGTCCGGGACGACGAGACCACCGCCGCGGTGCTGCAGCGGTTGCTCGACGAGGGCGTCGTCATGCCGTCCGGCAGCCGCTGGCACGACCGCGCCGTCATCCGGTTCTCGGTCAGCAGCTGGCGCACCGGACCGCAGGAGGTGGCCGAGACGGTCGAGGCGGTCCGCCGCGCGCTGGCGACGGGCTAGCGCGCGTTGACGTCGTCGCGGAACGCGATCCAGTCGCGCAGCTTGCCCAGGTCGTAGTCCGGCCCGCCGAGCCCGACGGTGAACAACCGCACGCCGAGGTCGTGCAGCCGCTGCCCGTTGACGTCGGGCGAGTCCTGCACGCCGACCGACCGCTCGATCGCACCCGGGTCGCGGTCCTCCCTGGCGCACCAGTCGTCGAGCACCGCGGTCTTGCGCTCGAACGTGTCGGGATCGCCGAAGCTGTGCCAGACGTCGGCGTGCCGCGCGACGTACCGCAGCGTCTTCTTCTCGCCACCGCCGCCGATCAGCACCGGGATCTTCCGGGTCGGTGCCGGGTTGAGCTTCGACCAGCGCTTCTCGATGCGCGGCAGGGCCTCGCCGAGGTCGTCGAGCCGCGAGCCGGCTGTGCCGAAGTCGTAGCCGTACTCGTCGTAGTCCTTCTCGAACCAGCCCGACCCGATGCCCAGCACCAGCCGGCCGCCGCTGATGTGGTCGACGGTGCGGGCCATGTCGGCCAGCAGCTCGGGGTTGCGGTAGCTGTTGCAGGTGACGAGCGCGCCGATCTCGACGCGCGAGGTGATCTCGGCCCAGGCCGCCAGCACCGTCCAGCACTCGAGGTGCTTGCCCTCGGGGGCGCCGTACAGCGGGTAGAAGTGGTCCCAGTTGAAGGCGACGTCGACCCCGAGCTCCTCGGCGTCGACGACGGCCTGGCGCAGCTGCGCCCACTCG
>NZ_BAAGXY010000040.1:0-17241 GCF_054779595.1 Angustibacter peucedani | reverse complement strand
GGTGCTCCTGCCGTGGCGGGAGCCGTCGCCGACCCCACCGCCGCGATGCCGGCGGTCGGCGCGGCCACGACCGCCACGCCGCCGGGCGCGGTGCTGCCGCCCGAGCGGCCCAGGAGCCGGCGCGGCGTCTGGATCGGCGTGCTCGCCGTCCTCGTGGTCGCCGCGCTGGTCGCGCTGGCCCTGTCCCAGCTCGGCGGTGACGACACCTCCGGCACCGGCGCCGACCCCACGACGTCGTCGCGGACGTCGTCGAGCTCGCGGACGTCGTCCAGCAGCAGCCCGACCGAGCAGACCTCGAGCCCCAGCGGCATCACGCTCGACCCGGCCGACTACGTGGGCCGCGACGAGAAGGACGTGCGCGACGACCTCAAGGGCCTCGGCCTGAAGACGCAGAGCGACAAGGTCGAGAGCGACGAGCCCAAGGGCCAGGTGCTGTCGCTGTCGCCCACCCAGGACCTCGCCGAGGGCGACACCGTGACGCTGCAGGTGTCCGACGGCAAGAAGCAGCCCGGCGGGAACGGCGGCGGCAACGGCGGCGGCCCGGGCAGCAGCACGCCCACCGCCACCGACCAGCCGACGAGCACCCCGACCGCGACGACCACGGGTGGCGCCGGCAGCGGCGCCGCGGGCACCCCCACGACGACCCCCACGGGCGACGCCGGTGGCAGCACCGGGGCCGCCGGCACGCCCACCTCGGGAGGGCAGGGATGACGACGATCCGGACGAAGGGCCTGACGTGAACGCGACACCCCGCCTGCTCGGCGGACGGTACGAGATCGGCGACCTGCTCGGTCGCGGTGGCATGGCCGAGGTGCACGTCGGCCGCGACACCCGGCTGGGCCGCACCGTGGCCATCAAGATGCTGCGCTCCGACCTCGCGCGCGACCCGTCGTTCCAGGCCCGCTTCCGCCGCGAGGCGCAGTCCGCCGCCGCCCTCAACCACCCGGCCGTCGTCGCGGTCTACGACAGCGGCGAGGACCCCGGCGCGGACGGCGCGGTGCCGGCTCCCTACATCGTCATGGAGTACGTCGAGGGCCGGACGCTGCGCGAGCTCGTCACCGCTGGGCAGCGGCTGGACTGGCACGAGGCCCTGCGCATCACCTCGGGCGTGCTGGCCGCCCTCGCCTACAGCCACCGCGCGGGCATCGTGCACCGCGACATCAAGCCGGCCAACGTCATGGTGACGCCCACCGGCGACGTCAAGGTCATGGACTTCGGCATCGCCCGCGCCATCGCCGACTCCTCGGCCACGATGACCCAGACCCAGGCCGTGATCGGCACGGCGCAGTACCTGTCGCCCGAGCAGGCGCGCGGCGAGACCGTCGACGCCCGCAGCGACCTGTACTCGGCCGGCTGCCTGCTGTTCGAGCTGCTCACCGGCCGGCCGCCGTTCGTCGCCGACTCCCCGGTGGCCGTGGCCTACCAGCACGTGGGCGAGGCGCCGACCGCGCCGAGCACCTACGCGCCCGAGGTCCCCCCGGCGGTCGACGCCGTCGTCCTGCACGCGCTCGAGAAGGACCGCGGCGCGCGGTACCAGACCGCCGACGACTTCCGCGACGACGTCGACAACGCCCTGGCCGGACGACGGATCAGCGGCGCCGCGCTGGGCGCGGGAGCCGGTGCGGCCGCGCTGGGCGCCGGAGCTCTGGCCACGCAGGCCATGGAGCAGGTGCCCCCGGCCGCCCCCACCACGACGCTGCCGCCGGCCGTGCCCGAGGCCGACATGCTGCCCGAGGGCCGCGACCCGGACGACGAGGGCAAGCCCAGGCGCACGGGCCTGTGGGTGCTGCTCGGGCTGGTCGGGGCGGTGCTGGTCGCCCTTGCGGTGCTCGTGCTGCCCGGCCTGCTCAGCGGTCCCGACACCCCGACGGTCACCAAGGTGGCCGTGCCCGACCTCAGCAACAAGACGGTCGAGCAGGCCACGGCGCTGCTGAAGTCCAAGGGGCTGGTCATCGGCACCACCGACCAGAAGGCCGACGACACCGTGCCCGAGGGCCAGGTCGTCAGCCAGGACCCGCCGTCCGGCGAGCAGGTCGACGAGGGCACAGCGGTCGGCGTCACGGTGTCGACCGGGCCCGAGGAGGCCACGGTGCCCGAGCTGGTCGGCAAGACGCAGACCCAGGCCAAGGCCGCGCTGGAGGAGGCCGGCCTGAAGCTCGGCACGGTCACCCAGGTGCAGTCGACCGAGCAGGACAAGGGCCGCGTCGTGTCGAGCAACCCCTCGCCGGGCGACGCGGTGGCCAAGGACACCAAGGTCGACCTCGAGATCGCGAGCGGCAAGGTCGACGTCCCGAACGTCATCGGCCTGCCGGTCTCGGACGCCACCACCAAGCTCACCGACGCCGGGCTCAAGGTCGACGCGACCAAGTACCAGGAGAGCACCCAGCCCGAGGGCACGGTGATCTCGCAGTCCGACCAGGGCAAGACCGTCGACCAGGGCAAGACCATCACGCTGGTCATCGCCAAGGCGCCGGTCACCCCGTCGCCGACCGAGACGCCGACGGAGACGCCGACCGGCACGCCGACCCTCGGCCTGGGCGGGTAGCGCTAGCCGCGCACGAGCGGGGCCATGCCCCGCGAGCGCTCGACCGCGCCCTCGTCGCCGCAGGTGGCGAGCCAGTTCGCCAGCAGCCGGTGCCCGCCCTCGGTGAGCACCGACTCGGGGTGGAACTGCACGCCCTCGAGCGGCAGCTCGCGGTGCCGCACCGCCATGACGATCCCGGTCGCGGTGCGGCCGGTGACCTCGAGGTCGTCGGGCACGGTCTCGGGCTCGATGGTCAACGAGTGGTAGCGCGTGGCGGTGAACGGCGAGCCGAGACCGCTGAGCACGCCCGCGCCCTCGTGCAGCACCTCGCTGGTCTTGCCGTGCAGCAGCTCGGGCGCCCGGCCGACGACCGCGCCGTAGGCGACGCCGAGCGCCTGGTGCCCGAGGCAGACGCCGAGCAGCGGCTGCTCGCGGTCGGCGCAGGCCCGCACCATGTCGACGCAGACGCCGGCGTCCTCGGGCGTGCCGGGACCGGGGGACAGCAGCACGCCGTCGAACCCGGTGCCGTCGTCCGGGCGCACGGCGTCGTTGCGCACGACCTCGCACTCGGCACCGAGCTGGGCCAGGTACCCCACGATCGTGAAGACGAAGCTGTCGTAGTTGTCGACCACCAGGACGCGCGCGCTCACTGGTCCACCGTCCCGCCGTTGAAGGGCACGTAGGGCGCCAGGTGCTGGAAGCCCCAGCCGAAGAGCACGACGACGACCGCCGCCACGAGGACGACGCACACCAGCGCCCGCACGGGCGTCGGCCCGGGCAGGTGCCGCCACAACCAGCCGTACACGCGTCCTCCTCTACCGCAGGACGTCGGGCTTCTTCACGCCCGGTCCCTTGGCCACCCGCTCGTCGAGCTCGCTCCACACCACGTACCGCTGGTGGGCCGAGAACTTCGGGTGGCACGCCGTCATGGTCATCATCCGCCGGGTCGGCTTCTGGCCGGGGTGGCGGGGCACCGGGGCGACGACCTCGGTGTGGTCGGGCGTCACGATCGCGTGGCCGGTGACGCGGTAGACGAACCACGCCCGCGCCGTCTCGACCACCACCGGGTCGCCCACCCGCAGCTCGGCGATCTGGTTGAACGGCTTGGCGTACGTCACGCGGTGACCGGCGACGGCGAAGTTGCCGATCGCCCCCGGGTCCGCGGACGCCGGGTAGTGCCCCACGCCACGGTCGAGGACGTCGAGCTCGACGCCCTGGATGATCGGGCGCACGTAGTCCTTGCCGAAGCGCGGGACCCGGATCAGCGCGAACGCCTCGCCGTCGGTCAGCCTCAGCTTCGGGTCTTCCGCCGCCGGCTGCGAGCCCGTCGGCTGCTGGGCGGTGAAGGTGCGCTCGAGCTGCTGGGTCAACTGGTCCTGCGAGCGGCCGGCGACGACGTCGGTCCACCACAGCTGCCAGGCCAGGAACAGCAGGACGACGACGCCCAGGGTGATCAGGAGCTCCCCGATCCCGCGGAGCCCGGCGCGCAGGGCGTTCACCTCGCGGCCGTCACTTCAGGGCCCGCGCGTGCTGCAGCAGCAAGGAGCCCTCGTACCCGGGGAAGCGCGTGCGGCCGAGCGTCTGCACCGAGTAGCCCAGCCCGACGGCGTCCACGTACTGGCGGTAGATCTGCAGCGCCTCGGAGTCGTCGAGCGCGTGCTGCATCGCCGCGGGGTCGCCGATCGCGGTGATGCGGTAGGGCGGGGAGTAGACGCGGTCCTGCAGGATCAGCACGTTGCCGACGCAGCGGACGGCGCTGGTGGAGATCACGCGCTGGTCCATCAGCATCATGGCCTCGGCGCCGGACGCCCACAGCGCGTTGACGACGGCCTGGACGTCCTGCTGGTGGACGACGAGGTCGTCGGGCTCGAAGCCGTCGGGCATGGAGTCGCCGGTGGGGGCGTCGTCCAGCTCGACCCGGATCGCCCGCCCGACGACCGGCCGGGTGCCGGCGGCCAGGCCCAGCTCGGCCGTGCGCTCGGTGAGGCCGGCCAGCTGCGAGCCGGCGGGGGCGGCCTTGGCGGTGAGGTCCTGCACCTGGCGGCGCAGGCTGGCGACGTCGGCCTCCTGCACCTCGGCGCGGTGCTGCTGCTCGCGGATCAGGTCGGCGGTGTCGGTGCGGCCCTCCGAGCGCAGGTCGGTGCCGCGCGCGGTCTGGGCGCTCGTGGTGGCCAGCAGCCCGGCCAGCGCGAACACCACCGGGGCGGCGACACCCCAGCGCGTGAGGCGCAGGTGGCGCAGCCGGGTCAGCACGCCCACTACGCTAGACGACCACCCCACCTGAGGAGTCACCGTGCCCGAATCCAGGGCCCGCAAGAAGGCCGACTACACGCCTCCGCCGCGCAAGTCGGCGGCCAAGAAGCAGAGCCCGCCGTGGTACGCGCCGGTCATGGTCGGCCTGCTCGTGCTCGGCCTGGCCTACATCGTGGTCTTCTACGTGACCCAGAGCGACTGGCCGATCGGAGCCCTGGGCGCCTACAACGTGATCATCGGCTTCGGCATCATCATGGCCGGCTTCATCATGGCCACCCGCTGGCGCTGAGCCTTCTTACACGGGTGTCATTCCGTCCCCAGGGTGGGGACAACCCTGTGGACGAACGCCGTCGTCGCAGGTCAGAAGAGGGGGACGGCGGTCGACAGCTTCCACACCGCCACCAGCACGAGCACCGCGACGACGGCCAGCGTGCCCGCGACCTGCACCAGGGTGCGGCGGGTCTTCACCGGTGCGGCGAGGGCGGCCGCCATGGCCGCGCCGCTGAGCAGACCACCCAGGTGCGCCTGCCACGCGACGTTCGCGATGACGAAGCCCAGCACGAAGTTGATGCCGATCATCACGTACAGGCCCTGCAGGTCCTGACCGAGCCGGCGCTGCACGACGACGAGCGCGCCGAACAGGCCGAACACCGCGCCCGAGGCGCCGACGACGGCGCCGTACCAGGAGCTCGGCACCTGCGGGTCGGCGAGCGCCAGGTACCCGACCGAGCCGCCGAAGGCGCTGACCAGGTAGAGCGCGAGGTAGCGCACGGCGCCGAGCCGCTCCTCGAGGTACGGCCCCACCTGGTAGAGCACCAGCATGTTGAAGGCGATGTGCGGGATGAAGCTGGTCGAGTGCAGGAAGGCGGCCGTGAGGAACCGCCACGGCTCGGCCTCGGCCACGTCCGGCGCGAAGGCGAACCGCGAGGTGATGTCGAGGCCGGGCACCAGCTGCAGCAGGAAGACCGCGACGCAGGCGCCGATCAGCGCGTAGGTGACGACCGGGCGACCGGTGCCCACGCGGCCGCCGAAGACGGTGCGACCGGTGCGCATCGTCTTCGCCTGCTCGCGCACGCAGTCGACGCACTGGACGCCGACCGCGGCCGGGCGCTGGCACTCGGGGCAGACCGGTCGCCCGCAGCGCTGGCAGCGCACGTAGGCCACCCGGTCGGGGTGGCGCGGGCAGACGGGCTCGGCCGCAGGGCCCGCCGGGGGCGGGGTGCTCGGGGTGCTCACCGGCGGGCTTCCTGCGGCTCGTCAGGCTCGGGGTGGGGTCGGCTCAGCTGATGGTGACGCGCTCGATGACGACCGGGTCGACCGGCGCGTCGCCGGGACCGGTCGGCACGGCGACGATGGCGTCGACGACGTCGCGGCTGGGCTGGTCGGCCACCTCGCCGAAGATCGTGTGCTTGCCCTGCAGCCACCCGGTCGGCTCGACCGTGATGAAGAACTGCGAGCCGTTCGTGCCCTTGCCGCCGACCTTGCCGGCGTTGGCCATGGCGAGCAGGTAGGGCTTGTCGAAGGCGAGGTCGGGGTGGATCTCGTCGTCGAAGGTGTAGCCGGGGCCGCCGCGGCCGTCGCCGCGCGGGCAGCCGCCCTGGATCATGAAACCGGGGATGATCCGGTGGAAGGTGAGGCCGTCGTAGAACGGCTCGGTGCGGGCGGCGCCGGAGTCGGCGTCCTTCCACTCCTTCGACCCGTCGGCGAGGCCGGTGAAGTTCTTCACGGTCTGCGGCGCGTGGTCGGGGAAGAGCGTGACGACGATGTCGCCCTTGTTCGTGTGCAGCGTGGCGTCCATGGCGTCATCCTCGCACGGTCGCGGACGACGTCCGGCGGGCTACCCCTCGGTAGGCACGATGGCGAAGATCAGGGCAGGATGGAGGCAGGTAGGCAGGGCTGTGCCCGTGGCGCGGCCCGAGACGACCCGATCCTCAGGGAGGGCACGTGTTCAGGAAGAGCCGGACCGACCAGGCCAAGGCCCAGGTGCAGGACGCGCGAGCTTCCGTGCAGGACGCCGCCAGCACGGCAGGCCATCACCTGCGCGAGAGCGTCGCTCCCGCCGTCGCCGCGAAGGCGCACGACGCGCGCGAGTGGGCGACGCCCAAGGTCGAGCGCGGGCTCGAGGCCGCGGCCCCCAAGGTCGAGGCCGCCGTCGACAAGATCAGCCCGGCGGTCGACGCGGCGCGCGACAAGCTGGTCGACGACCTGCTGCCGCGCCTGGTCGACGCGGTCAACGCGGCGGCAGCGGCTGGTGCGGGTGCGGCTGCGGCCGGGGCCGACCGCGCGCAGGACGCGGGGGAGACCGCCAAGAAGCGCGGCAAGGGTGCGGCCGCGGTGCTGAAGGGCGACGCCGTCGCGAAGAAGCCGCGCCGCAAGCGCAAGTTCCTGCTGTTCACGGCGTTCGCCGCCGCGGTCGGCGCGGGCATCGCGGTCTTCAAGAACCGTGCGCCGCAGGACGACCCCTGGGCCGTCCCCGCGGGCAGCTACCCGACGACGTCCAGCTTCTCGAGCGGCGGCGCGACGACGTCGCCCGCGGCGGACGCGGCGCTCGACAGCGGCGCGGCCGGTGCCGCGCTCGACGAGGGCTCCGAGGCCGAGGTGCCCGGGCTGACCGCCGACTCCGCGGCTGCGGCCGAGGCGATCTCGGACGCCGCGGACGCACCCAAGGGTGGCAAGAGCTCGAGCAAGAAGCAGGGCGACCCGCTGACCGACCCGATCGACGAGGTCGAGAACGCCGACAAGTCCTGACCCCGCGGTGACCGAGCCCCGCACGCCCTGGTGGTGTGCGGGGCTCGATCTTGCCTGGGGCACGCGGGCGCGCACCGGCTGCGCCGTGGTGTCGTCGTCCGGTGCGCTGATCGACTCGTGCGCGGTGCGCTCGGACGACGAGATCGCGGCGTTCCTCGGGCCCTACCTCGGGGATCTGCTGTCGGTCGGGGTGGACGCGCCGCTGGTGGTGGCCAACGCGACGGGCTCGCGGGCGGCCGAGCGGTTGCTGGGGGCCGACTACCGGCGGTTCGGCGCGGGGGCGTACCCGTCGAACCGGGGGATCGCGCACCTGGACCCGCCGCGGGGCGGGGAGCTCGCGCGTCGGTTCGGGTGGGACGTCGACCCGCTGGTGCGGCCGGCGCCCGGCCGGCCGACCGCGATCGAGGTGTACCCGCACCCGGCGACGGTGGCGCTTTTCGGGCTGCCGGTGACGTTGAAGTACAAGGCGAAGCGCGGCCGGTCGGTGACCTACCGACAGGAGCAGTTCGAGCTCTTGTGCTCGGGCCTGGAGACGGTGGGCCCTCTGCTCCTGCAGGCCAGTGCGCGCTGGGCGGAGCTGCGCGAGGCGGTGCGTTCGGCGACGCGCCAGGTCGACCTCGAGCGGGTCGAGGACGAGATCGACGCCGTGCTGTGCGCGCACCTGGCCTGGCTCTGGGTCGTCGCGCCGGAGTCGTTGCGGCTGTACGGAGATCCGGTGGCCGGCTACGCGGCGACCGGCTACATCGTGGCGCCGCCCCCGCCGTCCGGCTGACTGGTCAGGCCGAGCCAGTGGTCGCCCCAGAGCAGAGAGAGGTAGGGACCGCTCAGCTCGAGCCGCGGGCCGGCCAGCAGCATCTCGCCGACCCACTTCTCCTGCGCGGTCCGCGGTGCGTCGCAGCCCATCTCGGTGCCCCCGAGGCCCTCGACCTCCAGCGTGCTGTCGGTGACGTGGGCGGTGCCGGTGAGCTGGTTGCACCCCGTCTCGACCCGCAGCTGCTCGCCGTCGAAGGTCAGCCGGACGACGGTGCCGGGCACGACCGGGGCTGGCGCGCGGACGTCGTTGACCGACGTCCAGGAGCCGGCCAGCTGCTTCGTGCTGGTCACCGGGACCGAGCCGTTGGCGTTGTCGGCTGCCTTCTCGGCGGCGACCTGCCAGACGACGAGCAGGGCGGCGGCCACGGCGAGCACGCCGAGGACGCTCCCCACCACCATCGCGCTCGGACGCCACCTGGTCATGCCGGTGGGACGCCGTCCTGCGCGGCTCGGTTCCCCGGCAGCCGGCCCTGCTCGACCAGCCAGGCCATGAGCAACCGCTCGGTCCCGGTGACGCGAGAGCCGTCGTCCGGGCCGACCCACGCCAGCTCGACCACCTCGGCGGACGGCGTCGGGGCGCCGTCCACCTCGGCCCCGAAGCAGACCATGCGCAGCGGCTCGTCGGACTCGTGCCGGTGGGACTCGATCGTCACGAGGTGCCGGGCTGTCGCCGGCCGGACGTCGACCGCGAGCTCCTCGCGCAGCTCGCGCACCAGGGTGTCGAGCTGCGTCTCGCCGTCCTCGCGGCGCCCGCCAGGCAGGTAGAACAGGTCGCGGCCCTCGTTGCGACCGACCAGCATCCGCCCGACGCGGACGCAGACCCAGCCGACCTTCTCGAACACCGCTAGCCGACGCGCATCTCGCCGAGCTCGGACCAGTCCTGACCGTCGACGGTGACGTTGACGATCTTCGGCGTGGCCGTGAGGTACTGCGGCAGCTCGGACGCCGCCGCCGCGAAGTGCTCGGACCGGACGTGCTCGCCTCCGGCGTCGTCGTCCCGGAACGCCTCGACCAGGACGTACTCCGTCGGGTCGTCGAGGCTGCGCGACCAGTTGAACCACAGGCACCCGTCCTCGGCGCGGGTCGCCTCGGTGAACGCCCGGGAGAGGTCGGGCCAGGCGTCGGCGTGCTCGGGCTTCACGGGGAACTTGGCGGTGATGAAGATCATCAGAGGTCGTCCTCCCATCAGTTGGGTCGACCCAAGTCTGATGCAACCGAGATGTCTTGGCAGTGAGCGTGTTAGTGCGGTGCCTGACGGCCGAGGCCATCGTTTGCATCTCGGAACCCCCCGTGGATAGCCGCAGTGGCGGCGACCTCGCAGGCCGAATCGAGTAAGCCGCCCATCACTCGTCCACCACGATCTAAGCTCGCGGGGTGGATCAGGGTTCATCTGTCGCCGAGGAATTCGTACGACGCGAAATCATCGCGGCAGCCTTGAGCCGGCGAGCCGATTTCACGGGCGGCTACGTCAGTCACGAAGAGCTTGCTCGGTTCCTTCTGCCTGACGGAACCCAGGTCCGACTAGTCGATCCCGGACGGGGTGGCATTTGGAATCCTCATGACTTCCTCGCCACTCTGACGATTGTGACGTCACCTGACGGCCCCTACCCGGATCGCGAGATCGACGGCGGCCTCCTGCAGTACAGCTACCAACGGGGGCCAGAGGGCGGTAAGAATCTTAAGTTGCGTCGTGCCATGGAGCTTCGACTGCCTGTTATCCGGCTCAACAAGATCACTACGAACGTCTACAACCCGATCTACCCGGTTTTCGTCGTCGGCGACAACCCCATTGCACGAGAGTTCACGATGACCGTGGACGACGTGCTGCGCGCGGTGCCGACTGGTGAGCAGTTGAGCCTGATCGAAAAGGCGTACGCGACGCGCGTTGTTCAGCAGCGGGTGCATCAGCCCGCCTTCCGCGCGCGCGTGATGTTCGCGTACCTGACCCGCTGTGCAGTGTGCTCATTACGGCATGCCGAGTTGCTGGACGCTGCACACATCGTCGAGGACGCCGAGTCCGGCGGTGACCCGGTGGTGACGAATGGACTGAGCCTTTGCAAGATCCATCACGCTGCTTATGACCGCCAACTGCTGGGCATCACACCTGATTACGAAGTTCGGATCAATACAGAACTCTTGAACGAGGTGGACGGCCCAATGCTGCGGCACGGCCTCCAAGACATGCATGGCGTGTCCATCAGCGTTCCTGCGCGTCGCGAGGATCAACCTGACCGTGATCGGCTAGGGCTGCGGTACGACCGGTTCTTGGCCGGATAGCTCCAAGGACTGAGGCGCTCAGGCGGACCACGGCCACAGTCGAGGATCGGGGTGGAGCCAAGGGGACTCGAACCCCTAACCCCCTGCTTGCAAAGCAGGTGCGCTACCAATTGCGCCATGGCCCCGGGTTCGTGAGCCCGAAGGACTCAGACCGAGTCGGTCGCCTCGGCCCAGAGGTTCTGCTCGGCCTTGTCGGCCTCGACCTTGCGCCAGACGGCGAAGGCGCCGACGCCCGCGGCCGCGAGGACCAGCAGCTTCTTCATCCGGACCTCCAGCGTCGAACGACCGTGCAGACGTGGGCCTAACTGGACTCGAACCAGTGACCTCTTCCTTATCAGGGAAGCGCTCTAACCGACTGAGCTATAGGCCCCAGCGACGCACCGAACCGAGCACACCGCGCCGCACGAGGGTACCCCAGCGGGCACCCCGCTCCCAAACCGGATCAGTCGTCGGTGAGGGTCATCTGCACGCCGCCGACGAGCTGCGAGCAGACGTTGTAGAGGAACGCCGCCAGCGTCGCGAGCGCCGTCAGCAGGAAGACGTCGATCACGCCGATCACGGTGGCCAGCGAGATGACCCGGCCGAACCCGATGTAGTCCATCAGGTTGAACTGCGTCCCGGACGAGTTGCCCAGCACCGTGCCCACGGTGCGGTCGACGTCCGTGAAGACGCCCATGGTGTCGAGGATCGTCCACAGCACGGCCACGAGCACCACGAACGCGATGCCGATCGCGACCGACAGCAAGAACCCGAGTTTCATGACCGACCACGGGTCGACCTTCGCCAGGGTCAGCCGCACCTTGCGCGGGCCGCCGCGCGCGACCGGGCGCGCGCCGGTGGCCGGCCGGGGCGCCGCCTGGGCCGGGGCCGCGGTCTGGTCGGCGACCGCGAACGGTCGCGCACCCCCGCCGTACGCCTGGTCCGGTGTGCTCACTGCTCGCCTCCCGCGGCGCCGTCGGCGTCGTCGTCGGCAGCGGGTGCTGCCTCAGCGTCCGACGGTACGCCATCACCCGTGCTCGGAGCACCTTCCGCGCCCTCATCGGCAGCCACGACGACGTCGTCGCCGGCCTCGGCGACCGCCTCGTCGGCAGCCTCCTCGACCTCCCGCTCGACGCTGCGCGCGATGCCGATGATCGAGTCGCCGTTGTCGGGCGTCGCGAACCGCACGCCCTGGGTGTCGCGGCCGGTGAGCCGGACCTCCTCGACGCGCGAGCGCACGATCTTGCCCTTCTCCATGACGACGAGCACCTCGTCCTCGTCGCCCACGAGCAGCGCGCCGACCAGGACGCCGCCCTTGTCGGAGATCTTGGCGACCTTGATGCCCAGACCGCCGCGGCCCTGGACGCGGTACTGCTCGACCGGCGTCCGCTTGGCCAGGCCGTTCTCGAACACCACGAAGACCTGCGGGGTCTCGTCGGCGTGGACGACGTCCATCGCCAGCAGGTGGTCGCCGCCGCGGAACTTCATGCCCGTCACGCCGGACGTCGCGCGGCCCATCGGGCGCAGCGCCTCGTCGGTGGCGGTGAAGCGCACCGACTGGCCCTGGCGCGACACCAGCAGCAGGTCGTCCTCGGCCGACACGAGCCGGGCCGAGACGAGCTCGTCGCCCACGGCCGACCCCTCGCCGTCCACGCCGTTCTCGCGCAGGTTGATCGCGATGAGACCGCCGCTGCGGTTGGAGTCGTAGTCGGTCAGGCGCGTCTTCTTCACCAGTCCCGACTTGGTGGCGAGCACCAGGTAGGGCTCCTGCTCGTAGTCGCGCAGGTCGAGCACCTGGGCGATCTGCTCGCCGGGCTGGAACGCCAGCAGGTTCGCGACGTGCTGGCCCTTGGCGTCGCGCGAGCCCTCGGGCAGCTCGTACGCCTTGGCCCGGTAGACCCGGCCGAGGTTGGTGAAGAACAGCAGCCAGTGGTGCGTCGTCGTGGTGAAGAAGTGCTCGACCAGGTCGTCGCCGCGCAGCTGCGCCCCGCGGACGCCCTTGCCGCCGCGCCGCTGCGAGCGGTACTGGTCGACCCGGGTGCGCTTGGCGTAGCCGCCACGCGTGATCGTGACGACCACGTCCTCCTCGGCGATCAGGTCCTCCATCGACATGTCGCCGTCGAACGGGATGATCTTGGTGCGGCGCTCGTCGCCGTACTTCTCGACGATGCCGGCGAGCTCCTCGCCGACGATCTCGCGCTGGCGCTCAGGCGAGGCGAGGATCGCGTTGTACTCGGCGATCAGCGCCTGCAGCTCCTCGAAGCGGTCGATCAGCTTCTGCCGCTCGAGGGCGGCGAGGCGGCGCAGCTGCATGTCGAGGATCGCGCGGGCCTGCAGCTCGTCGATGTCGAGCAGCTGCATCAGCCCGTCGCGCGCCACCTCGACCGTGGCCGAGGCGCGGATCAGGGCGATGACCTCGTCGAGCGCGTCGAGAGCCTTGAGCAGGCCGCGCAGGATGTGCGCCTCCTCCTCGGCCTTGCGCAGCCGGTAGCGCGTGCGCCGCTGGATGACCTCGATC
Organism: Angustibacter peucedani; assembly: GCF_054779595.1. Taxonomy (NCBI): domain Bacteria; kingdom Bacillati; phylum Actinomycetota; class Actinomycetes; order Kineosporiales; family Kineosporiaceae; genus Angustibacter; species Angustibacter peucedani. The sequence continues at coordinate 4,129 of NZ_BAAGXY010000040.1, read as the reverse complement.
TGGTGGTCGACCCAGTGCCGCACGAACCCGTCGAGCGGAAGGGTGCGCGGCACGCCGTCGACCAGCGCGAGCATGTTGGCGCTGAAGTTGTCCTGCAGCTGGGTGTGCTTGTAGAGGTTGTTGAGCACGACCTTCGCGACCGCATCGCGCCGCAGCACGATGACCAGCCGCTGACCGGTGCGGGACGACGACTCGTCGCGCACGTCGGCGATGCCGGCGATCTTGCCGTCCTTCACCAGCTCGGCGATCTTCAGCGCGAGGTTGTCGGGGTTGACCTGGTACGGCAGGTCGGTGATCACCAGGCAGGTGCGGTTCTGGATCTCCTCGACCTCGACGATGGCGCGCATCGTGATCGAGCCGCGGCCGGTGCGGTACGCGTCCTCGATGCCGCGCTTGCCCATGACCAGCGCGCCGGTCGGGAAGTCCGGGCCCTGCACGCGCGACATCAGCTCGGCCAGGAGCGTCTCGCGGTCGGCGTCCGGGTTCTCGAGGAACCACTGGACGCCGGACGCGACCTCGCGCAGGTTGTGCGGCGGGATGTTCGTCGCCATGCCGACCGCGATGCCGTTGCTGCCGTTGACCAGCAGGTTCGGGAACCGCGACGGCAGGATCACCGGCTCCTGCGTCTTGCCGTCGTAGTTCGGCGCGAAGTCGACGGTCTCCTCGTCGATGTCGCGCACCATCTCCATGGCCAGCGGCGCCATCCGGCACTCGGTGTAGCGCATGGCGGCGGCGGGGTCGTTGCCCGGCGAGCCGAAGTTGCCCTGGCCGTCGACCAGCGGGTAGCGCATCGACCACTGCTGGGCCAGGCGCACGAGGGTGTCGTAGATCGAGGTGTCGCCGTGCGGGTGGTACTGACCCATCACGTCGCCGACGACGCGGCTGCACTTGTTGTAGCCGCGGTCGGGGCGGTAGCCGCCGTCGTACATCGCGTAGAGCACGCGCCGGTGCACCGGCTTGAGGCCGTCGCGCACGTCGGGCAGCGCGCGGCTCACGATGACGCTCATCGCGTAGTCGAGGTACGACCGCTGCATCTCGACCCGCAGGTCGACCTCGTGCCGCGGGTCGTCGACCGGGGTGCTGGGGGGCTGCTCGCTCACGGGTGTCCTTCGTCAGCTGGTGGTTCGTCGGGACGTCGGGTGCGCCCGCGCGCACGTCGCGCGCGGGCGGCGGGCGTCAGATGTCGAGGAAGCGGACGTCCTTGGCGTTGCGCTGGATGAACGCGCGGCGCGGCTCGACGTCCTCGCCCATGAGCTCGGCGAAGATCTGCTCGGCCTCGAGCGCGTTCTCCATCGTGACCTGCAGCAGCACACGGTGCTCGGGGTCCATCGTGGTCTCCCACAGCTCGTGCGCGTTCATCTCGCCGAGACCCTTGTAGCGCTGCACGCCGTTGTCCTTGGGCAGCTTGCGCCCGGCCTCGAGCCCGGCCTTGATCACGGCGTCGCGCTCGCGGTCGGAGTACACGAAGTCGTGCGCGCCCTGGCTCCACTTCAGCCGGTACAGCGGCGGCTGCGCCAGGTAGACGTACCCGCCGTCGATCAGCGGGCGCATGAACCGGAAGAGCAGCGTCAGCAGCAGCGTGCGGATGTGCTGGCCGTCGACGTCGGCGTCGGCCATCAGCACGATCTTGTGGTACCGCAGCTTGGCCTCGTCGAAGTCGTCGCCGATGCCGGCGCCGAACGCCGAGATCAGCGCCTGCACCTCGGTGTTGGCCATCACCCGGTCGATGCGGGCCTTCTCGACGTTGAGGATCTTGCCCCGGATCGGCAGGATCGCCTGCGTCATCGGGTCGCGGCCGCCCTTGGCCGAGCCGCCGGCGCTGTCGCCCTCGACGATGAAGATCTCGCACCGGGTCGGGTCGTTGAGCTGGCAGTCGCTGAGCTTGCCCGGCAGGGACGACGACTCCAGCAGGCCCTTGCGGCGGGTGGCGTCGCGCGCCTTGCGGGCCGCCACGCGGGCGGCCGCCGCCTGCACGGACTTGCGGACGATCTCGCGCGCCTCGGCCGGGTTGCGCTCGAGCCAGTCGCCGAGCTGGTCGGTGACGATGCGCTGCACGAAGCCCTTGGCCTCGGTGTTGCCGAGCTTGGTCTTGGTCTGGCCCTCGAACTGCGGCTCGCCCAGCTTGATCGAGACGACCGCCGTCAGGCCCTCGCGGATGTCCTCGCCCGAGAGGTTGTCGTCCTTGTCCTTCAGGTGGCCCTTCTCGCGGGCGTACCGGTTGATCAGCGAGGTGAGCGCCGCGCGGAAGCCCTCCTCGTGGGTGCCGCCCTCGTGGGTGTTGATCGTGTTGGCGTACGTGTGGACGCTGTCGGAGTACGCCGACGTCCACTGCATCGCGATCTCGACCGAGAGCAGGCGCTCGGGGTCCTCGGACTCGAAGTCGATGACGTCGGGGTGCACGACCTCGGCCCGCTTGCTGGCGTTCAGGCTCTTGACGTAGTCGACCAGGCCGCCGTCGTAGCGGTACTCGACGTGGCGGGCCGACGCCGGCTCGTGCTGCGTGCCGTCGTCCAGCGCGTCGACGGCCTCCTCCTCGTGGCCCGGCCGCTCGTCGGTGAGCGTGATCGTCAGGCCCTTGTTGAGGAACGCCATGGTCTGGAACCGGGCGCGCAGCGTCTCGAAGTCGAACTCGACGGTCTCGAAGATGTCGGCGTTCGGCCAGAACGTCACCGTGGTGCCGGTGCGGTCGGTGGCCTCGCCCTTCTCGAGCGGCGCCTGCGGGACGCCGTCGAGGTAGCTCTGCCGGAAGACGTGGCCGCGCTGGGCCACCTCGACGTCGAGGTGGGTCGACAGGGCGTTGACCACGGAGATGCCGACGCCGTGCAGACCGCCGGACACCGCGTACCCGCCGCCGCCGAACTTGCCGCCGGCGTGCAGCACGGTCAGCACGACCTCGACCGCGGGGCGGTTCTCGCCCGGCATCAGGTCGGTGGGGATGCCGCGGCCGTCGTCGACGACCTTCACGCTGCCGTCGGGCTGGATCGTGACGTCGATGCGGGTGGCGTGACCCGCCAGCGCCTCGTCGACCGAGTTGTCGACGACCTCGGTGACCAGGTGGTGCAGACCGCGCGGGCCGGTGGACCCGATGTACATGCCCGGGCGCTTGCGCACGGCCTCGAGGCCCTCGAGCACCGTGATCGCGCTCGCGTCGTACTCGCCGCTCGACTCGGCCAGGCTCGGGGCCTCGCGCTCGGTGTCGAGGGGGACGAGGTCGTCGCGGTCGATCGTGGTCGACGCCTCGGACGAGGCCGGGGCGTCGGTGTTCTGGGCGTTCTGGGCGTTCTCAGGCGTGGACTCCGGCACGAGGGCAGGGCTCCTTGAGGTCGACCGAACCCGGTGGGCAGGGCGCACCCGGGTCAGGGTGTCTGGATCACGGCCAGTCTACCGGTTCGGGCGCGCTGACGTGGCAGCGCACCGCCGTCCTGCGCCGCCCTGGTGGCCTCTGTCGCGCAGCGGCACGGGGTGGGCTGACTCCCCCCATGCCAGACGGGCCCTCGGAGGCGCCTACCGGCCTTCGCGGGCTCCGGCGCCAGCCGGTCGAGACGCCGTCGTCCACCGTTCGTCCACAGGGTGTGGACACCCGATGTGGACCATATCGGTGCACAACGGACGTCCACCGGGTTTGTCCACAGGCTGAGGACCGTCATGACCTCGTGAGCGGGTCTCCGGCGCTCAGCCGTAGGTGTCGCGCGGCCCCCGGCCGCGCACCGCGCGCGACCCCTTGCGCCAGGTCGGAGCGGCCGGGCCCTTGACCTGCAGCTGCTCGACGACGCCCTCGCCGAGCTCCTCGGCCAGCCGGCGCAGCACGGTGGGGACGAGCAGCCGCACCTGGGTGGCCCACGCCGTCGAGTCCGCCCGGACGACGAGCACGCCGTCGGTGAACTGCTCGGGCTCGCAATGCTCGGCCACGTGCTCGCCGACCACCCTCGCCCACCGGCCCATGACCCCGCCGACCGCGACGTCGACGTCCCAGCCGCGGTCGTGCACGAGCCGCTGCATGCCGGCGCCGAACAGCTGCGGGTCGCGGTCGTCGGCCCAGGCCCCGCTGGACCGGGCCTCGCCCGCCACCCGGCGCCGGGCCGCCCGTCCCGGCATGCCCGGCCGCAGCCCGCGGGCCGCCGCACCCGCC